>JAUXGI010000002.1 GCA_030622295.1 Planctomycetota bacterium | reverse complement strand
ATGTCCGCGGCTTCGCGAAAGACGCGCTGGCAAGGATAATGGACTACGACTGGCCGGGCAACGTGCGCGAACTGGGAAACTTCGTGCAGCAGATGGTCGCAATGCACGACAAGGAGATAATACACTCCGCCGACCTGCCCGAAGATTTCAACCTCTCCGAGGAAACCCTCGGTGAACGGGGAAGGCAGCCGGCAAAAGACTCACCCGCCATGTCGCTGAAGGGGTACCTGGAACGGGTGGAGCGGGCGCGAATAATCGAGGTCCTTCGCCGAACAGAGGGGGTGCGTACGAGGGCGGCGGAAATCCTTGGAATAGACCGCAAGACGCTCTACCAGAAAATGAGAAAGTATGGCATACATGAGGACTACGTTTAGCCCGCATTTCTCACGGCTCGGGGAGTCAGACCCCCGATTCACCAAACGGCAACAGGCAACGGGCAACAGGCGAGGGGGTCAGACGCCGAGGAGGAGCGAAGCGACGGGCAAGGGTCTGACTCCCCGAGCCTCGCGCGCAACAGAATTCTGGTGAGAAATGCGGGTCAAGGAAAGAAGGACAGGCCGCGCCGTGCCCACGCAATTGCCCATGTGTTACCTGTTCGCCCCACTTGTCCCTGTATGGCCACCCCCGGTTGGCCCTCCTCCTGTCCCGGGTGAGAAACCGCTGGTGACAATTTTCCGCCGCCTGCGTTTCTTTATCCCGCGTTGTTCACGGCAGTTACGCTTTGTGGAAGCCCGCACATCCTCCGGGCCGACTCTGCGAATGTCCTCGACTGCACCCGTTGGCACTTCGGTTGCCACGCTTACAATGCGCGCCCGCGGGCCGCACTGTGAGAAATACAGGCCGTCATCATAAGGAACAGCGAATGAAACTGCGAGAACTGGTTGCCGGGACAGGCCTTTCCGCCACGTCGGGCTGTGTCGAGGAGGCATCCTTGGAGGCCGAGGTGACGGGGGTCATCGTCGGCGACGTTCTCAGCAGTATTATGCACCACGCCAGGCACGGCCAGGTATGGGTGACGGTCCGGTGCACGCCCAACGTTATCGCCGTAGCGGTGTTCAAGAAACTGGCGGCGGTCATTGTAGCCGAGGGCCAGGTTGACGACCTCGCCCTGAATCTGGCGCGACGGGAAGGCGTTGCGGTTTTTGTCACAACCCGTTCGGTCTTTGATGTCGCCGGGGGGTTGTGGTCGGTGACGAACCCGGCTGTGCACGTGATGAGGACGGCGGCTTGCGACCTGCACATACACACCTGCCTGTCGCCGTGCGCCGAGGACGAGATGGTGCCGGAGGCGATAGTAGAAACCGCGCTGGAGCGTGACCTGGATGTCATAGCCGTTTGCGACCACAACAGCGCGGAGAACGCCGCCCAGGTGATACTGGCGGCGGCAGGCGCGCCGCTGCTGGTCATCCCCGGCATCGAGGCAACCGCCCGGGAGGGAGTGCACGTCGCGCTCCTGTTCCCGACCGCGGAGCAGGCGCTCAAGATGCAGGAAATCGTTTACGCCCACCTGGTCGAAGCAAACTACGATAGCGCGAAGTACGGCGGTCAGCGAGTGGTGGACATGCACGGCAGAACACTGCGCATCGCAGAGTACATGCTCGCGGGCAAGACAAGCCTTAACGTAGTAGAGACAGTGAAACACGCACGGGCGCTGGGAGGCATGGCGATAGCGGCTCACGTCGACAGGCCGATTTTCAGCGTCGCAACGAAGTTCGGGTGCATCCCGGCCGAGATGAACTTCGATGCGCTGGAGGTGTCGCCCAATGCATCTCTGGACAAGGCGCGTGATTTTTTCCCCGACTTCCCGGTCGTCACGTCCTCCGATGCGCACACTCTCGAAGAAATCGGTCGGGTACGCACCGAACTTCAGATAAACGGCCTGGATTTTCGCTGCGTTAAAGAAGCGATACTTGCTCGCCGTTTCAAACAGGAGGAAACGCTGCCTGCGCGCGAGGACGCTTCCTGACCCACTACAGCGGGGCAAGAGACTTTGCAGGAAATTTCGCTGAACATACTTGACATTGTCGAGAACTCGGTGCACGCTGGCGCGGGGAAAGTAAGCATTCTCGTCATGAGCGACACCGACGCCGGCACCCTGACCGTAACGGTCACCGATGACGGCGGCGGTATGACCGCGGAAGAGGTCGAGCGGGCATTTGACCCTTTCTACACGACGGGCGGGTCCAAGCGGGTCGGCCTCGGGCTTCCTCTCCTGAAGGAGTCTGCGGAACTCACCGGCGGCGCGGTGAAAATTGAATCGGAGCCGGGGGCGGGCACCCGTCTGACGGCGGTTTTCAACAAGCGTCATCTGGACTGCCCCCCGCTCGGCGACGTAATCGCAACGCTTAAGACGCTGCTGGTCGGTTATCCCGGCGTGGAATTTCATTATGAGCACCATGTCGGCCGCGAGCGGGTGGTTCTGGATACGGAGGCGTTGTCGCAGGAAAACGGACCGGGTTTTCGCGCGGATATCCAGGCGGTATGCAGGGTGCTGGACAGTCTCGAAAACCTGCTCGTCCACTTCAAGGAAGGCGAGATGGATTTCAAGTCGATTCTTATGCGACAGGGGGGTATCAAGGAGACATCCTCGAATTTCAACGATTTGGAGAGACGCAAATGACAGCCAGTACAGAGAAATGCAGTTGCGAAGTGTTGGAGGAAGAACTCCTGGCTACGCTTGACGACCAACTGGAAGCGTATAAGGGCATGCCGGGCGGACTGATACCTGCGCTGCACGTCGCGCAGGGCCTGTTCGGGTACATCCCCCGATCCGCCATCAGGCACGTCAGCGAGGTGCTGGATATCCCGATGAGCGAGGTGTACGGGGTAGTGTCGTTCTATCATTTCTTTACCACCCAGCCGCGCGGCAAGCACACGGTAAGCGTGTGTTTGGGTACGGCGTGCTACGTACGCGGCGGCAAGAGGGTACTCGAAGCGTTCAAACAGAAACTCGGTATAGACGTAGGCGCGACAACCCCCGACGGGCAATTTACCCTGGAGGTGGCGCGTTGTTTCGGTGCCTGTGGTCTTGCCCCGGCGGTACGGGTGGACGAGGATGTGCACCGCCGCGTGAAGCCGACAAAGATCGGTGCGATACTGGAGCAATACGCAGAAGAAATCACGGAACCGGAAGAAGCGGCAGTCTAACCTGGAGGCCTTACAATGACAAAGATACGCAACCTCGCGGATCTGAGGAAAATCAAAACCGAGGTGCAGCGCAAGAACTCTCTGCGCGAGGGAGGATATAAGGTCTGCGTGACGGTGCACATGGGAACGTGCGGGATAGCTGCAGGCGCTCGTGACATCATGCGCGTCCTGCTGGACAACCTGGAAAAATCCGGACGCAAGGACATCCGGGCCACGACTTCCGGTTGCCTGGGGCTGTGCAGCCACGAACCGCTCGTGACGGTCGAACGGCTCAACGAAAAGCCGGTCCGATATGCACTGCTTAACGATGAAAAGATGGACCGCATCTTCAAGGAACACGTAATCGGCGGCAAGCCGGTTATGGAATACGTGCTTACAGAGGGCATGGACACCGAAGACTAGAAAAATTATGAGGGAACCATCAATGAAAAGGATAAGAGCGCATCTCCTGATGTGTTTTGGAACAAGTTGTCTCGCCGGCGGTGTGCAACTTGTTAAGGAGGCGATACTCCGGGAACTCGAAAAGCGTGATCTCCTCGACGAAGTTAACATCGTAGAGACCGGCTGCAACGGCTTTTGCGCGAACGGACCGATCATGGTGATGTATCCGGGGGGATACTTCTACCAGAAACTGAAGCCCGAGGACGCACCGGAACTCGTGGAGGAGCACATCCTCAAGGGCAGACCGGTCAAGCGCCTGATGTACGTTGACGCAAAGACGGAAAAGGTCATCCCTTACCTGCACGACATACCGTTCTTCGGCAAGCAGAAAACCCGCGTGCTTCGCAACAAGGGACTTATTGCGGCGGAGAACATCGACGAATACATCGCGCGAGAGGGCTACGAGGCGGCGTACAGGGCCGTCAAAGAGATAACCCCTCAGGGAATTGTCGACGAGGTCAAGAAGTCCGGCCTTCGCGGCCGCGGCGGCGGCGGTTTCCCGACGGGGCTGAAGTGGGAGTTCGCGGCCAGGGAAAGCGCTGACCAAAAGTATGTACTCTGCAACGCCGACGAGGGCGACCCGGGCGCGTTCATGGACCGTTCCATCCTGGAGGCCGACCCCCACGCCGTCGTTGAAGGCATGATAATAGCCGCCCGCGCCGTGGGGGCATCCAGGGGCTACGTATACTGCCGGGCGGAATATCCGCTCGCGCTCGAGCGCCTGGGCAAAGCCATCAATGTCTGCAGAGAATACGGATTGCTGGGCGACAACATCTTCGATTCCGATTTCTCCTTCGATATAGAGATATCCAAGGGTGCCGGAGCGTTTGTCTGCGGCGAGGAAACCGCGCTCATGGCCTCCATCGAGGGCAGGCGAGGCGAGCCGCGCCCCCGTCCGCCCTTTCCCGCGCAAAAGGGCCTGTGGGGCAGACCCACCGTGCTGAACAATGTTGAGACCTACGCCAACGTCCCCCTGATAATCCGCAACGGCGCGGACTGGTATACGGAGGTCGGCACGGAAAAGAGCAAGGGCACGAAGATATTCGCGTTGACAGGCGCGGTGAACAACGTCGGCCTGGTCGAAGTTCCGATGGGTACGATGCTGGGCGAGATCGTTTACGACATAGGCGGCGGCATCAGGGACGGCCGGCCGTTCAAGGCGGCACAAATCGGCGGACCAAGCGGTGGATGCATCCCGAAAGAACATCTCAATGTCCCCGTGGATTACGAATCCCTTGACAAACTCGGCGCCATCATGGGTTCCGGCGGGCTCATCATCATGGATGACAATACGTGCATGGTGGACCTGGCGCGCTTTTTCCTCGAATTCGTCCAGGACGAATCGTGCGGCAAGTGCCCCCCCTGCCGCATAGGCACAAAGCGCATGCTTGAAATCCTCGAACGAATCACCCAGGGCAAGGGCGAAGAGGGCGACATCGAGAAACTTGAAAAACTGGCCTACCGGATAAAGGAAACGGCGTTGTGCGGCCTGGGGCAGACGGCTCCAAACCCCGTGCTCTCGACTATAAGACACTTCCGGGAGGAATACGAAGAGCACATCCGCTACAAGTATTGCCGCGCGGGAGTCTGCGCCGACTTGGTGAGAGCGCCCTGCCAGAACGAGTGCCCTGCGGGAGTGGACGTCCCCGGCTACGTCAGCCTGATTAGCGAGGGGCGTTACCGCGAAGCGCTCGAACTGCACAGGGAGCGCAACCCCTTCCCGTCGATTTGCTCTCGCGTGTGCATGCACACCTGCGAGACAAAGTGCCGCAGGACACAACTGGATTCTCCCGTTTCGATACGCGCGCTCAAGAGATTCCTGGCCGACACGGAGACGGAATATTTCTCAATGCCGGTTGTGGTGGAGGATGAGAACAGGGCAAGGCACAAGGTGGCGATAATCGGCGCGGGGCCGTCCGGCCTGTCGTGCGCCTACTTCCTGGCGCGAATCGGCTACAAGCCGACTGTCTTCGAATCGCGCCCCGAACCGGGTGGAATGCTGAGATACGGCATCCCGGAGTACCGTCTGCCCAAGAAAGTCCTGGACCAGGAAATCCGCCTTATCCGCAACCTCGGCGTCGAGATAAAGACAAACACGAGCCTGGGGAAGGATTTCACGATTGAGGGACTCAGGGAAGAGGGCTTCGACGCCGTTTATCTGGCCATCGGCGCGTGGGGCAGCATGAGACTCGGCATCGAGGGCGAAGACGCCCGGGGCGTCCACGGAGCCGTAGACTTCCTGGAAAAGACAAATACGGGCGAAGATCTGGCCAGGTTGGGCGACGTCGTCGTCATCGGCGGCGGACATGCCGCGATTGACTCCGCGCGCACCGCCTTGAGGCTCGATTCCGACAGCGTCACCCTCATTTACCGCAGAACCCGCGACGAAATGCCGGTCAGCCCCGAGGAACTGGACGAAGCCGAGAGAGAAGGCATCCGGGTGAAGTACCTGGTTACGCCGGTGAAGTTCCTCACCGAGGACGGCCGGCTGAGGGCGGTCACCTGCCGGAACATGTCGCTGGGCGAGTTCGACAGGAGCGGCCGCAGGCGACCCGTGCCCGTTGAAGAGAGCGCCTTCGACCTGCCCGTGGACACCGCGATAGTGGCCATCGGACAGCAGACCGATGAAGACGCCTTCAGGGGCGACGGTGTCCTGCAACTCAATCGCAACAAGACGGTGCAGATAGACAGAGACAGCCGCGCGACGAATCTGCCCTATGTCTTTGCCGGCGGCGACATTGTCCGCGGGCCGTCAAGCGTCGTGCACGCAATAGCCGACGGCCAGGAGACGGCGGTCTGCATAGACCGGTACATCATGCAGGAGCCGGACTTCAAGTATCCCTGGACCGGGGAGAAGGTCCTGGACACGAAGTTCGACCCCGACGCCGACCCGGTCGAGACGCCGCGCGTCGACACACCGACCGTCGCTCTTTCGGACAGGCGGCGCAACTTCCACGAAGTTGAAATCGCGCTTACCGAAAAACAGGCGCGTCTCGAGGCGGAAAGGTGCCTCAGATGCGATTACCGTGAGGAAAAGTAACCGTGGGCGATAACTCATAATTACAATGGGAACTGCCATGACCACAATCAACTTAAAGATCAACAACCAGCCGGTGACGGCCGCGGAAGGTGAAACGATTCTACAGGCCGCACAGCACAGCGGCGTAAGAATTCCGACCCTGTGCTATCTGGAAGGAGTCCAGGCGATAGGTGCATGCCGCGTGTGCCTTGTGGAGGTAAAGAACGCGCGCGGCCTGCTGCCCTCGTGCCTGACGGAAGTCAGCGAAGGCATGGAAGTGTTTACGCACACCAAAAAGGTGCGCGAGGCTCGCAAGACCGTGCTCGAACTCATCCTTTCAGATCACCCCTTCGAATGCAATACGTGCGAGCGCAACCAGAACTGCGAGTTGCAGAAACTCGCCGAGGAGTTCGGCATCCGCGAGGTAACGTACGAAGGCGCCCATTCCGCCTCGCAGGTGGACGATTCCGCGGCGGGGCTTGTGCGCGATTCGAGCAAGTGCATTCTCTGCCGCAGGTGCGTGGCGGTGTGCAGCGATATCCAGGGCGTCAATGCCATCAACTTCATCGGCCGGGGGTTCGACACGGTGATTGCCCCCGCCTTCAACGACCCGCTCAACAGCGTGCTGTGCGTCCAGTGCGGCCAGTGTGCCGCCGTGTGCCCGGTGGGGGCTATTACGGAGAAATCGCACGTCGGGCGCGTCTGGGAATCCCTGGAAGACCCGGAGAAGTTCGTAGTTGTGCAGACCGCCCCCGCGGTGCGCTCCGCAATCGGCGAATGCTTCGACATGCCCCCGGGCAGCCTTGTCACGAAGAAGATGGTCGCCGCGCTCAGACGCATGGGCTTCGACGGCGTATTCGATACCGAGTTCGCCGCCGACCTTACCATCATGGAAGAAGGCCACGAACTGCTCGACAGGCTGAAGAGAAAACTCGTGGACGGCGAGGACATAGCCCTGCCGCAGATAACGTCGTGCAGCCCGGGCTGGATAAAGTATATGGAACACTTCTTCCCGCAACTCAGCGAGAACGTGTCCACCTGCAAGTCGCCGCAGCAGATGTTCGGGCCTATTGCGAAGACATATTACGCCGAAAAGGTCGGCGTGGACCCCGCAAGGATGTACGTCGTCTCCATCATGCCGTGCACCGCGAAGAAGTTCGAATGCGAGCGGCCCGAAATGCGCTCCAGCGGCTACCAGGACGTCGATGCGGTCCTGACGACGCGAGAGGCGGGCCAGATGATTAAGGAAGCGGGAATAGATTTCGTGAACCTGCCGGATGAAGAGTTCGACATGCCGCTCGGGGCGTCCACCGGAGCCGCGGACGTGTTCGCCAACACGGGCGGCGTGATGGAAGCGGCGCTGAGAACGGTCTACGAAGTTGTAACGGGCAGGGAACTGCCGTCCGAAAACCTTCACGTGAAGCCCATCATGGGACTCGAAGGCGTGAAAGAGGCGGAGCTGAAGATCGAAAGAACCGTGACCGAGTGGAAGTTCCTGGAAGGCGTGACGGCCAAGGTCGCGGTTGCACATGGCCTGGGCAACGCCCGCAAGGTGCTGGAGAGAGTCGTTGCCGGCGAGGCCGATTACCACTTCATAGAAGTCATGTGTTGCCCGGGCGGCTGCATCGGCGGCGGCGGGCAGCCCAGGCTGACCACCGATGAAGTGCGCCGCGCGCGAATCGCCTCGATATACAGAGAAGACGAGGGCAAAAAATACCGCAAATCACACGAGAACCCGGCCATCAGGCAATTGTACGAGGAGTTCCTCGGCAAGCCGCTCGGCCATAAATCTCACGAGTTGTTGCATACTCATTACACGCGACGGGGAAAGTACAATGAACTCCTCGTTGAAGAGGAGAAAGAACCGGAGAAGGCAGGCGCGGCAAAGTGACCCCGCGAGGGGGGCGAGGGGGTCTGACTCCCCGAGCGTGAGAAACCACTTTCCGCAACAGGAGCAAAACAACTTCCGCTTTGAGGCCTTGTGGCGATGGGCGTAGTTACTACAATCAAGGAGAAGTGCCGCAGGTGTTACACCTGCGTGCGCGAGTGCCCAGCCAAGGCGATAAAGGTCGTCGAGGGGCAGGCGATGGTGATAGAGGAGCGCTGCATCGCCTGCGGCAACTGCGTGAAGGTCTGCAAACAGGGCGCAAAGAGCATCCTGAGCCACAAAGAAATCGTCTATGACATGCTTGAGAATGACGGTCAGGTCATCGCCTGTCTTGCGCCGTCTTTTCCCGCGGCCTTTGACACTCTGAAGCCCGGTCAGGTTGTCGCCGGTGCCAGGGTATTGGGTTTCTCGGAGGTCTGGGAGGTTGCACTGGGGGCGGCTCTCGTCAGCGCGGCTTACGAAAAACTCGTCAGGCAGAACGGCGGGCTGTTGATAACAACCCCGTGTCCGGCGATCGTCGGCTACGTCGAGAAATACCTGCCGCAACTGGTGCCGTGCCTCGCGCCTGTCGTTTCGCCGATGATAGCGCTTGCCAGGGCGCTGAAACGCAGATATGGCGACAAACCCAGAATCGTATTCATCGGCCCGTGTATCGCCAAGAAGGTGGAAATGGAGGACAAGAACGTCGCCGGACTGGTGAGCGCAGTCCTGACCTTCAAGGAATTTACCCAGATGCTCGAGGAGAGAAACGTTGACCTGGTGAACATGGAGTCATCAGATTTCGACGGTCCGGACGCGGGAGTGGCGCGGTCGTTCCCGATATCGGGCGGGCTGTTGAAGAGTTCCGGCCTGAGCCAGGACGTGCTGGAGAAGGACATCATAGTCTCGGAAGGCAAGGAACGTGCCATACCGCTGCTCCGCGAGGCGCGAAGAGGTAATGTACATGCGAAACTCCTGGACGTCCTGTTCTGCGAGGGTTGTATCGCCGGGCCGAAGATGCTCAACGACCTCAGCACATTCCGCAGGCGCGAGATAGTGGCCGACTATGTGAAGTGGAGCGCGGAGCGTGCGAACCAACTGGGCAAGGAAGACGGCAGAAAGGTCTTTGCGGACGTTGACATGAGCAGGGCGTTTACTGCCGATGACAAGACCCTGCCGTACCCGACTGAGGAAGAGATAGCGGCGATACTGGGAAAGATGAGGAAGTTTTCGTCGGAGGATGAACTGGACTGCGGCGCCTGCGGCTATCCAACTTGCCGCGAGAAGGCCGTGGCGGTATGCCAGGGCCTGGCGGAACCCGAGATGTGTCTCCCTTACCTGATAGAAGGTCTGGAAGATGCACTGGCTGACCTGGAGAGTTCTCACAAGAAATTGAAGGACACCCGGGATCAGTTGATACAGGCCGAGAGACTGGCCGGCATGGGGCAGTTGTCCGCCGGTATCGCGCACGAGTTGAACAACCCGCTCGGCTCGATCCTGCTGTACGCGCACCTCCTTCTCAAACAACTCAAGGGAAAGGACGAGAGCGAAGAAGACGTGAAGATGATAATGTCCGAGGCGACAAGGTGCAAGAACATCGTCAGGGACCTTTTGAATTTCAGCCGCCAGGGTTCGTTCGAGAGAGAGTCCACGGACATTAACGAGATTCTTGAGAAATCCCTGGAGGCTCTCAGCGCTGCGCCCGGCCTGGATGACATCAAGGTGGTGAAGCGCTTTGACCGGACAATACCGTCGATGACGGTTGACGGCAGTCAACTGCAGCAGGTTTTCGTGAACCTGATAAGTAACGCCGTCTGGGCGATGAAAGACGGCGGCACGCTGACCCTGACAACCAGGATGAAAGACGCCTCGGCGGTTGAGGTACTCGTGCGGGATACGGGATGCGGGATACCGGAGGAAAATCTGAAGAAATTGTTCACGCCGTTCTTCACCACCAAAAAGATGGGCGAGGGCACCGGCCTGGGCCTGGCGATATCTTACGGGATACTCAAGATGCATTCCGGGCAGATAAGCGTGGAAAGCGCCGTGGGTGAAGGGACGATGTTCAGGATTGAATTACCCCTCGCTGCCGCGCAGAGCGGGATTCGGTAACTTCGCAACGTTTGCGAACAGACCTTTGCAGAGACGGCCTTTTGGAGGAACCAGCCATGACAGCCGACGACAAGAACGAGAAGAAGATCCTCGTGATAGACGACGACATGGACTTTATCGAGGTAAACAAAGCCATCCTCGAAGAAGGCGGCTACAGCGTCTCCTACGCACTGAACGGCGAAGACGGGCTGACGAAGGCGCTCAACGAGAGGCCCAACCTTATCGTGCTGGATGTGATGATGAGCACAATTGATGAAGGCTTCGACATAGCCAGACGACTCCGCAAGAACCCGGACACAAGGAGCATACCACTGATAATGCTGACCGCAATCAACCAGAAAGCCGGGTTCCCGTGGAAGTACGACAAGGATGAAACCTGGCTGCCGGTGGACATCTTTCTCGAAAAGCCTCTCAAATCCAACGAACTCCTTGAGAACATTCAGCGGCTGCTCTAAGTAATTTCTGTTGCGGAAAGTCGTTTTCACTGGAGGGGGTCAGACGCCGAGGAGCAGCCTTCGGCTGCCTTTTCCTTTCACGCTCGGTGTCCTCGGATACCGTCTGCGAAGTCATGCGAACCGGAAGTAAAAGACCCCGCAAGGCGGGGCGGAAGGGGTCTGACTCCCCGAGCCTCGTCTCTCTCGTGGTGAGAAATGCGGCTTAGCGGCGACCGTTTCACCACCTTGCGTTGGAGAACCATGAAGGAGGCGTCTGCACATCTGGAGCACGGCACTGAGGGCGAGAAAGCCCGTATCCTCGTTGTTGACGACGAACCGGGTATACGCGACGGCTGTCGCAAGATTCTCGCGTCCGAAGGTTACGCCGTCGAGGTCGCAGCGGACGGACTCGACGGCTGCGCGATGGCAACAAGGAAACAGGACCCCTTCGACCTCGCGCTGGTTGACCTGAAAATGCCGGGGATGGACGGCATCCAGGTGCTGAGCAAAATCCGTGAACACGACCCGGAAATCATAACCATCGTTATCACGGCCTACGCGACTCTGGAAACGGCCATCCAGGCCACCCGCCAGGGGGCGTACGGCTACGTGCCGAAGCCGTTCACGCCTGACGAGTTGCTGCTGCTCATCCGAAAAGGCCTGGAGAAGCGGCGGCTCTCGCTGCGGACGAAGCGCTTGCAGGAAGAGCGCGAACGGGACCTGCTGGAGATATGCCGCGAGCGCAACAGATGCCGTGCAATCATCAATCACATGACCGACGCGCTGATTGTCGTCAACAGGCATCAACAGTTTGCGCTGGCCAACCCGGCGGCGATGGCGATGTTTCGAAAACAGGAAATGCCGGCGGTCGGCACGCCCCTGGGAGACTGCCTTGAGAACCCCCGACTGCTCGAGTTGGTGCGGGGCGTGCTGTCCGACACCGACGAGTTTCGCGAAGTTACAGGCAAGGAAATCACACTCCGGGACAACAGGGCGGCAATGGCAAACATCGCGCCCTTCCTTGACGACACCGGCTCGGCGCTGGGCGCGGTGATTGTGCTGGGTGACATAACGGAACTGAAACAACTGGAAAAGGCAAAAGCGGCCTTCATTTCAATGGTTTCGCACGAACTGAAATCGCCCCTCGCGGCGATAGAAAACTTCGCTGAACTTGTTCTAAAGGGAACTTTCAAGGGAGACAAGGCAAGGGAAGCGCTGGGGCGTATGAGGAGCCGCGCCGAAGGCGCGAGGAAGATGATAGACGACCTGTTGAACTTCTCCGCGCTGGAAGCCGGCGCCATCGCCAGGAACAAGGAAAGGATGCTCCTGAAGGATGCAATTGAGGACGCCGTCGCCACGCAGAGAGACCTTGCGAAAGAAAGAGGCATCACGATAGACACCGGACAGGTCGATTGCGAAGCGGCCATGTCGGCGGACCGCGACGACATGGTTAAACTGTTCACAAATCTGATATCAAATGCGGTAAAATACAACAAGGAAGGCGGCAGGGTCACGGTCAGTTGCACCGACTGCGATGGGAGCGTGGAAATCGTCGTTAACGACACGGGAGTCGGCATCCCCCGGCGGCACCTGGACAACGTATTCGATGAGTTCTACAGGATTCGCAACGAGGGCACAAAGAGAATAGGCGGCACCGGCCTCGGCCTGGCGATTGTGAAGAAGATAGTCGACGCCTACTACGGGGAGATTTCAGTAGAGAGCGAACCCGGCAAAGGCACTACTTTTACGGTCCTGTTTCGCGGAGGCGAGCGATGAATCCGCTTACGATTATTGAGAACGGGCCGCGCGTTGCCGACTCTTTCATCGATGAGGCAAAGATAAACGACATTCTTGCCCGCACCTCGAAGCCGGACAAGAAGCGCGCCCTGGAAGTTATCGAAAAGGCGAAGGAACGGAAAGGCCTCTCGATGGAAGAGACCGCCCTCCTCCTTCAGACACATGACCCGGAACTCGACGAGGCGCTCTTCAAAACCGCCCGTCATGTCAAGGAACACATCTACGGCAAGCGCCTGGTACTCTTTGCGCCTCTCTACATATCGAATTATTGCGTCAACAACTGCCTGTATTGCGCCTTCAGGCGGGACAATACGGAGTTGAGACGCAGGGCCCTGACGCCCGACGAGATACGCGAAGAAACGGAAATCCTGCTTCAGGAAGGCCACAAGAGGCTGCTCGTCGTTTTCGGAGAACACCCGCATAAGTCCACAATCGAGTACATCGGCGAATCCATCGAGACGGTCTACGCGGCGCGTGACGGGGAGTCGCAAATCAGGCGCATAAACGTCAACGCCGCGCCGATGACGGTGGACGAACTGAGGGTGCTGAAAAGTTTCGGAATCGGAACGTTCCAGTCGTTCCAGGAAACATATCACCGTGAAACCTACAGGATAATGCATCCGTCGGGCCCGAAGTCCGACTACAACTGGCGGGTAACCGCCATGGACCGCGCGTTTGAGGCCGGCATCGACGATATGGGCATCGGGCTGCTGTTCGGTCTCTATGACATCAGGTGGGAGGTGCTTGCTCTCCTGGCCCACTGCAACCACCTCGAGGAGAAATTCGGCGTCGGCCCGCACACCATCTCCGTGCCGCGCCTCGAACCCGCCCTCAATGCGCCGGCGGCAAACAGTCCGCCGCATCCGGTCGATGATGAAACCTTCAAGCGTGTCGTGGCAATCCTGCGCCTGGCCGTGCCCTACACGGGCATGATACTGACGACGCGCGAGACTTCGGAGATGCGCAACGAGGCCTTCAAACTGGGCGTGTCGCAAATCAGCGCCGGCTCCCGCACCTACCCGGGCGCTTACAAGGAGCACAAGGAGCACCTTCCGGATGTCGAACAGTTCACCATCCACGACACGCGCTCGCTCGACGAGGTTATCGCCGAGTTGTGCAGAGACGGCTTCGTGCCGAGTTTCTGCACGGCATGCTACAGACTCGGAAGGACGGGCCATGATTTCATGTCGCTGGCCAAACCCAGCGAGATACAGAACTTCTGCCTGCCCAACGCCCTGCTGACTCTCCGGGAATATCTGGTCGACTATGCCTCGCCATCCACGAAAGAACTCGGCGAAAATGTGATAAAGGAAAAGCTGCGCGACGTGTACGAGCGATTGCAGGCTGAAGCCGAGAAGCGCCTCGCCAGAATAGAGAACGGCGAACACGACCTCTATTTCTAACCGGCCCATCTACTCGTCTACTGTCACCTAAAGGGGTCAGACCCCTTTAGGTGACAGTAGAAAAAATGAAATGCGAAAGGAGTGTGCATGGACAAGCGCATCATATTGGGGGTTCACGTTACCGGGCGCGTCGAACATGCCACGGAGGCACAGAAGATATTCACGGAATACGGCTGCTACATCAAGACGCGCATCGGACTGCACGAAGTCGATGCCAACTTATGCTCCCCGGCAGGTGTTATCATCCTTGAGGTCTTCGGCGACGAGTCCAAAGCCGATGAGTTGGCGAAGAAACTGAACGCCGTCGAAGGTGTAGAAGTCAAGACAATGGTTTTCGAGCGTCATGGAACCGCGGGCGGGTAGCATTCACGCACTCCGACGAGACGCGAAACGCCTGCCCCGCTCACTTTGGCCGCACCCAAGAGGCAGCGCCGATGGCCAGGGGAACACCAAAGGGCTTTCGCCTTCACATAGGACTGTTCGGCCGGCGGAACGTCGGCAAGTCGAGCCTGTTGAACGCGATCACACGGCAACAGGTTTCGATAGTCTCGGAGTGCGCCGGGACCACGACCGACCCCGTGGAAAAACCCATGGAGTTGCTTCCCCTCGGCCCCGTGCTCTTCATAGACACGGCGGGCATCGACGACGTTGGAGCGCTCGGCGAACTGAGAACCAGGAAGACACGCAGCGTCTTTGACCGCGCCGACCTGGGTGTTATCGTAACCGACGGCGAATGGGGAGAGTTCGAAAAGGGAATACTGGAGGAACTCACAAGGCGGGATATCCCGGCCGTGGCCGTTTTTAATAAAACAGACCTTGTGCCCCCCCCCGCCCGGGAAGTGGCGCGGCTAAAGGAAGAGAAGATACATATAGTAGAGACGGTCGCATCACAGGGCAGGGGCATCCTGGACTTCCGTCAGGCGCTGCTCGACATGGCGCCGGCCGATTTTGTGGACAACCCCGTGATTCTCTCCGACCTGGTCGGACCGGGCGAGATGGCCGTCCTTGTAGTGCCCATCGACAAGGAGGCCCCCAAAGGCAGGCTTATCCTGCCCCAGGTGCAGGCAATCCGCGACATCCTCGACGGTAACGCATCCTGCGTTGTGGTCGGAGAGCGCGAACTGCGCGCTGCGCTCGAGAGGCTGAAGCGTCCGCCGAAACTTGTAGTGACCGATTCGCAGGCCTTTCTGAAGGTTTCCGCCGACACACCGCACGAGATACCGCTCACAAGTTTCTCCATCTTATTTTCGCGCTTCAAGGGCGACCTGGTTTTGCAGACGGAAGGCACACTGGCCATAGAAGACCTCCGGCCGGGCGATAACGTTCTCATCGCCGAGGCCTGCTCGCACCATCCGATAGCCGACGACATAGGCCGCGTGAAGATTCCCCGCTGGCTGACGCAGTACGTCGGCGGCAAACTCAACTTCACCACCACACAGGGACACGACTTTCCCGAAGACCTTTCACCCTACAAGATAGTCATTCATTGCGGCGCGTGCATGTGGAACCGGCGCGAGATGCTCAGCCGCCTGCTCCTGTGTCGCCAGGCGGGAGTACCGGTGACGAATTACGGCCTTGTCATAGCCTACAGTCTGGGAATACTGGACCGTGCGCTGGGGCCTTTCCCGGCTGCGCTCGAAGTCTGCCAATCTTTCTTGAAACAGAAAAAGGCCGCACGTGTTTGACGACGGGACAACAAGCAGGGAAATCGAAGGCTGGCTGTGCGAGACCGACGGGGCGCGTCTTAAGGAACTGTGGCGCCTGGCGGACGACACGCGCAGGCGCCATGTCGGCGACGAGATACACCTCCGGGGGATAATCGAGTTTTCAAACCATTGCCGCCGCAACTGTGCCTACTGTGGACTGTGCGCGTCCAACAGCGGGTTGCAGCGTTATAGAATGACGGCGGCCGAGATAGTCGAAGCGGCGAAAAAAGGCGCCGCGCAGGGCGCAAAGACCATAGTCCTCCAGAGCGGCGAAGACACTTACTACGACGCGCAAAGGATGTGCGGCATCATCCGGCGAATAAAATCGGAGTGCGATGTCGCCGTAACCCTGTCAATCGGCGAGCGGCCCGCACTTGAATACAGGGCGATGCGTGACGCGGGTGCGGACCGTTTCCTGCTGAAGCATGAGACGACCAACCGCCGTCTCTTCCAGAAACTCCATCCCGACGACGACTTCGAGGAACGCATCGCCTGCCTGGAAGAACTCAAGAGCCTGGGTTATCAGACAGGGAGCGGCAACATAGTGGGCCTGCCGGGCCAGACGATAGAGGACCTTGCAGACGACATTTTGCTGTTCAGGGAACTGGACGTTGACATGGTCGGCATCGGGCCGTTCATCGCTCACAGCCGGACACCGCTGGCAGGATACTCGGACGGCTCGTCTGAACTGGCGCTCAGGGTAATCGCTCTCACGCGAATCCTGTTGAAAGACGTGCATATTCCCGCGACTACGGCTCTGGCGACATCGGACCCCGGAGGACGATACAAGGCCCTGCAATGCGGCGCGAACGTCGTCATGCCCAACATAACGCCGGTGAAGTACCGTGCCCGCTACGAGATTTACCCCGACAAGGCCGAGTCTCTCGAAACTCCGGAGAGAAACATCGCCCGCATACGCCGGATGGCCGAATCGCTCAACCGCCCCATTTCGACAGGCTACGGTCACACTCTCAAGCATGCCGTCTGACGCGGGTTGACCGGCTTTTCACGGGCCTTGTATCATAGAACGCAGAAGGCGCAGAATGGCGCAGAACACGCAGAAAGCGGCCCCTGGCCGCTTTTTCCCTTTCGGCCCGCATTGCTTCGGAAGTCCGCCTGGGGCGGCTCGGGGAGTCAGACCCTTTCCCGCCCCGACAAGT
>JAUXGI010000248.1 GCA_030622295.1 Planctomycetota bacterium | reverse complement strand
TCTACGAATTCCACTCGCACCGCTCGCGGAATTCCGTAAATAGTGACAGTCCCCGATGCCGGCGCAAAAACGGGCAACTTGAGAACTTGAAGCCCCCGCCCTTTGCCCTTGCCCTTCGCCCCTGCCCATCCCCATTAAAAAGCGACACCTGCGCGACGCAGGCGTCAACAAGTATTCATGCCAGACGGCTGGTCAAACCTTGTGAACGACTTCCATGTGGCCGACCACCTCTTTGCGCGCATTAAGCACCTTCTGATTCGCCCACCTGTCCAGCGCCCGCACCTCGTCGTCGGTCAGGACGTCCAGGAAACGCAGCAGGTGTATCGTGAACGCGGCCGATGGCCCGTTCTGTCCGTCGTCTATGTGAACCGCAATCCCCATGTCACGCCCGAGAACCCCGACGAGGCCCACACCGTTTGCGCCGACCTTCTCCAGCAGTTTCTTTCCGGTCTTTTCAATGATGTCTGTGCAGTACCTTTCGTGTCCGCCTATCATGAGCGGGTGCGCATGGACCGCCGCGGTGACGCGCCTGCAAGCGGCCTTGACGTTCTCCGGCAAATCGGTCTTTTCCGGGTTTGTCATGCGCGCCATCATCAGTGCCTGGTTCCTTACGGGTATGGCGAATGACGGCACGCCGCACCCGTCGATGCCATGTTTTATCCGTTCCGCGGGCACCTCGGACATCAGGCTCAGCATCTCCACCATCTTTCGCTGGATGATATGTTCCCAGTCGGGGTAGTTTTCCAGCGACCCACCCAGATGCCTGGCAAGCGCGAGCATCCCCGCGTGTTTCCCGGAGCAGTTGTTGTGAACTTCCGAAAAGGGAATGCCCGCCTTGATAAGCGCGTTTCTGCTCTCTTCGTGTAAAGGAGGGTGGACGCCGCACCGCAGGAAAGATTCGTCGAGCCCCGTCTTTTCCAGGATACCGCGGACCGCCTCGACGTGTTCCGGCTCGCCGCTGTGGCTGCCGCACATGACGGCGATTTCCTTCTCGCTCAGGCCGAAGGCGTCGGCCGCGCCGTCGGCCACCGCGACCAGGGCCTGAAGCGGCTTGGCACTGGAGCGCAGGTGAATCGGCCTCTCTATATTTCCGGCGCTCTTGGTTACCCTGCCTTCTTTAACGACCGCATAGCAGCCGCGATGGATGTTGTCGACCACGCCGCCCCTTGTGGTACGAACGAGGATGGGATTATTCATCGACCTGCCGCTCCCCGTTTTTATCCTTCTCCGCAAGCAGAAACACGCAGTACTCTCCGCACATCGAGCACACATCGCTGATTGTGGGCTTGCCCGACTCGCGGATCTTTCGTGCCTTCGTCGGGTCGAGACAATGCTCGTACATGCCCTTCCAGTCGCGTCTGCTTCTCATTTCGGAGAAGAGTTTATCCTTTTCGACGGCATCCGTCCTGCCGCGCGCTATATCCGCAGCGTGAGCGGCGATGCGCGCGGCGACAACCCCCTCGCGCACCTCGTCGGGCCCGGGCAGGGCCAGGTGTTCTGAGGGCGTCACGTAGCAAAGGAAGTCCGCCCCCGCAGCGCCCGCCACAGCCCCGCCTATGGCCGAGGTTATGTGGTCATAGCCCGGCGCGATGTCCGTTACAATCGGCCCGAGCACGTAGAAGGGCGCGCCGTTGCACAATTTCTTCTGCAGGCGCACCTGCTCTTCCACCTGGTCGAGCGGCACGTGTCCGGGCCCCTCGATTATAACCTGCACCCCTGCGTCCAGCGCGCGCCTTGCAAGGCCCGCCATGACTTCCAGTTCGCCCGTCTGCAATTCGTCGAACGAATCCGCCAGCGCTCCCGGCCTCATGCCGTCGCCCAGACTCAGCGCCAGGTCATACTCGCGTGCGATGTCGAGGATGTCGTCGAACCTCTCGTAGTAAGGATTTTCCTTGCCGTGGTGCCAGGACCACTCGGCCAGGAACGTGCCGCCGCGGCTGACGATGCCGCAGACGCGGTTCGACTTCTTGTATTTCTCCACGAGCGCCCTCGTCACGCCGCAATGAACGGTGACGAAGTCGATACCGTCCTCGGCATGAGCGCGGACGGCCTCAAGGAGCGGGTCGGGTGTCATATCCAGTATGGAGCGATGCTCCCGCGCGGCCCGCACGGCCGCTTCGTAGATAGGCACGCTGCCCGAGCAGATGTCGCTCTCGGCCATGAGCCGCCTCCGTATCTCCCGCAGGTTCCCGCCGATGCTCAGGTCCATGAACGCATCGGCCCCGGCCTCAAGCGCCGCGTGCAACTTGGCCACCTCGCGTGTCACGTCCGCGTAGTCGGGCGAAGTGCCGATGTTGGCGTTGACTTTCACACGAAGCCCCTCGCCGATTCCGAGAACCTTGCGCCTGCCGCGCTTCCTGTTGCAGGGTATTACGAGCGTCCCCCGGGCAACGCGCCCGCGGATATCTTCCGCCGGTACTCCCTCCGCCTCAGCGACGGCGTGCATCTCGTCGGTTATCTTGCCCTGTCTTGCCGATTCAATCTGTGTCATTATGTGACCCCCAAAACCCTCAACAAGAGGGGTCTGACCTTTGTTGAGAGTTTTTTTCCTCGCGACAGGCGTAAAGCCCGGCAATTTCCCGCCGTGTGAGGCGACGGTGCCGCCCCTTGGCCAGCCCGTGCAGAGTCAGAAAGGCGATGCGGTCCCGGCGGAGGCGCTTCGCGGGAAAACCGACCTTCGCCAGCATCCGCCGGACGATGTGATTGCGCCCCTCGCGCACCACCAGCCGCACGGAGGAGGCGTCCCTTCCTTTGTAGGCAATGACGACCTTTTCCGCCCGGACCTCGCCGTCTTCCAGGCGGAAGCCTGTTTTCAGTTGTTCTATGGCCCTCCCTGTTATGACCCCGCGCAACTTCGCGGAATAGGTCTTGCGGACGCCGTAACGGGGATGAGTGAGTATATTCGCCAGTTCCCCGTCATTTGTCAGCAGTATCAATCCTTCCGTGTCTTCGTCCAGCCGGCCGACGGGGAAGAGCCGCCGCTTTTCTCCGGGTATCAGGTCGACGACCGTGAGCCTGCCGAAGCCGTCGAGAGTGGTGCTCAGCACGCCCTTCGGCTTGTTGAGCAGGTAATACACCCTGCGCTCCGCCTGTATCGGCCGGCCGTCAACCTCGATGGCCGCTTTCTCGGGGTCGGCCTTGAAGCCCATGCGGGTCACGGCGACGCCGTCCACCGTGACACGGCCCTCGGCGATTATCTCTTCGCACTTGCGCCGCGATGCGACGCCCGCCTCGGCCATTATCTTGTGCAGTCCCTCCAGTGCCATGGCCGTCACCCGGGC
>JAUXGI010000094.1 GCA_030622295.1 Planctomycetota bacterium | reverse complement strand
TCCGGGGACAGTCCACGGCGCGTTCAGGAGCTGTTCTGAATCTACGAGCTTGCCTCACTACGTTCGGCCTCGCTCCGTAATTCAGAACAGTTCCTTCCATAATTGGTGATAGTCACCGCTCGCTTGCTCCTTTGCGCCCCTGTCGTTCTTTGATGGCCTTCGATATCTTCTCAGACGTGATTGGCAAGTCCTTTATGCGAACGCCGGTGGCGTCATAAATCGCGTTGGCGATGGCGCCGAAGACCGGCAGCATCGCGCCCTCGCCGACCTCCTTTGCCCCGTAAGGGCCGGCTGGCTCGTGGCTGGGAACGATAATCGAATTGATATTCGGCGTCTCGTAGATGCCGGGAATGATGTATTCGTGCAGGTTCGGGTTGACGATGTTGCCCCTGTCGTCGTTTACGACCTTTTCGAGAACCGTCTCTCCCAGGCCCATACTTGCGCAGCCCTCGACCTGTCCGTGCACGGCCATCGGGTTGATGGGCTGGCCGACGTCGTGTGCGTCGGTGAAGTTGAGGAACTTCACCTTGCCGGTTTCCATATCTACCTCGACCTCGGCGACCGCCGCGCCGAAACTGTACGCGGGCGAGGTGCCGACCGTCGCGCCCTTATACGAGCCGCCGAGTTTCGGCGGCTGGTATGCGCCGCGCCCTATGATGGGACCGTTCGCGCCGAACGCCAGCGCCGCGGCCTCCGCAAAGGGCATACTCTTCGCTCGCTCGTCCTTGACGTAGATGATTCTCATCTTCGCTTCGAGCCGGTCCGCGGGCACACCAAGTTTCTCGCTCGCCGTCTCGAAGACCTGCCTGCGGACCTCCGCCGCCGCGCGCTTGACGGCGTTGCCCGCCATCAGGGTGACCCGGCTGGAGTATGAGCCGAGGTCAAGCGGGCTTATTTCCGTGTCTCCGGAGAGCATGATTACGTCTTCGTAGAGCAGGCCGAGTTCCTCCGCGGCAATCTGCGCCAGGACGGTGTCGGAGCCCTGGCCGATGTCCTGCGCGCCGGCGTAGAGCGTCGCGGCCGTGCCGTCCTCGCTCAATCGTATCATGGCGTTGGAGTGCGGGAAGTTGCTGCGGTAGATTGGATAGCCCGCTCCCGAAACAAAGCCGCCCGCGCCCACTCCTATGCCGCGCCCTGTGGGCAGTTTGCCCTTCTTTTCCTTCCAGCCGCTGGTCTTCTCGACCTCGTCAAGGCAGGCGAGCAGTTCGCAGGAGCCTATCTCAAGTTCGTGGATTGTCTTCGTATTGGGCGTCATGGCGTTGCGCCGCCTTATCTCAACGGGGTCTATGCCGAGGTCTTCGGCGATCATGTCGAGTTGGCTCTCAAAGGCGAAGCGCGGCTGCACGACGCCGTGCCCGCGCATCGCGCCGCACGCCGGCAGGTTCGTGTAGACGCGGTAGCCGTCGTACCGGAAGGCGGGGAACTTGTAAAGCGTCGGCATCATGTTGCCGACGTAATAGACCGTGATTACGCCGAAGGAGGTGTACGCGCCTCCGTCAAGGTAGGCTTCCTCTTCGACCGCGGTTATGGCGCCGTCTTTTTTCACGCCGGTTTTCAGTCTTATTTTCACGCTGTGGCGTCCGCGGCCGTGGAGGAACATTTCGTCGCGCCGATAGACCATTTTCACCGGGCGGCCGGTCTTCATCGCGAGAATCGCCGAGCAGAATTCCAGCGCCGTGGTCTCGGCCTTGCCGCCGAAGGCCCCGCCGACCAGCGGCTTTATCACGCGGATTTTGCCCATGGGCATTCCCAGCACGCGGGAGAGTTGATGCTGCACGTAGTGCGTCACCTGCGTGCTCGACCAGACGGTCAACTGGCCGTTTTCGTATTTCGCTATTGCGGCGTGCGGCTCGATGGGCGACTGGTAGGTGCGCTGCGTGACGAAGACGTCTTCGCGGATGTGGTCCGCATCGGCGAAGCCTTTCTCAAGGTCGCCGAAACTCTGGTGAACCTGCGCGTTTATGTTGTTCTTCGCCTTTTCGTGTATCACGGGCGCGCCGTCCTTCATCGCCTCATCCACTTCAATGACGTGCGGCAGGACTTCGTAATCGACCCTGATGAGTTTCAGCGCGGCGGCGGCGGTCTCCTCGTCCACCGCGGCAACGGCGGCGACCTTGTCGCCTACGTGCCGCACCTTCTCTTTTGCAAGAACATACTCGTCATACCTTGCGGGACTGACGCCGTAGGTCACGTCGGGCACGTCCCTGCCCGTGATAACCGCCACGACGCCGGGCAGTTTCTCGGCCCTGCCCGTGTCGATTGACCTGATGCGCGCGTGGGCGTGGGGGCTGCGGAGAATCTTGCCGTAGAGCATGTTCGGCAGGGAGATGTCGCCTGTGTATATCCCGCGGCCGGTGACCTTGTCAACGGCGTCGTTGCGGCGCAGGCTCTTGCCGACGACGCTGAGTCCCTTGTCGTCCGGCTTCTGCTTCTCATCCAGGTCGTCCTCGAAATCGACGAAGTCCCTGTAACTCTTGACCGCGTTTATAATGCGCTTGTAGCCGGTGCAGCGGCAGAGGTTCCCGCCGAGCGCCTTCTTGATGTCTTCTTCGGTGGGGTTCGGGTTCTTGTTGACGAGCGCAACCGAACTCATAATCATCCCGGGCGTGCAGTAGCCGCACTGGACGGCGCCCTTCTCCACGAAGGCCCGCTGTACGGGGTGCAGTTTGCCACCCTTCGCGATGCCTTCAATTGTTGTGATTTCCCTGTCCTCCGCCTCGACGGCGAGCATCAGGCATGAGTTGACCGGCTCGCCGTCGACAAGCACGGTGCATGAGCCGCACACGCCCAACTGGCACCCCTTCTTCGTGCCGGTCAGTCCGAGTCGGTCGCGCAGGACATCCTGGAGGGTGGCGTTGGGCTTGACGGCTGCGCTGTAATTCTGTCCGTTGACATCCAGGTTGACGACTCTTTGCATACTCAGCACCTCACTGTAAACCGGCGCGTTCCGCCGCCTTGAGGATTGCGCGCACGGTGAGTGTCTCGACGAGGGACCTGCGATATTCCGCGCTGCCGCGCACGTCGGAGATGGGCCTGCATTCTTCCCTTGCAATGCGGCCCGCTTCGACGGCGGTTGCTTCATCTATTTTCTTGCCGATTAGAGCCGCGGACGCCTTTGAGGCGACGACCGGCGTCGGCGCGACCGCCCCCAGGACGATTCTCGCGCCCGTGCAGACTCCCCTGCGAACGAGGAGAGCCGCTCCCACGCCCACCACCGCAAGCGCGGTTGCGTCGCGCAGCGCGAACTTCATGTAACACGCGCCCGTTCCGGCAGGTTTGGGAGGAACCAGGACGTGTGTGAGTATCTCACCGGCCTTCATAACCGTTTTGCGCGGGCCGATGAATAAGTCGGCCAGAAGAAGGGTCCTTTCGCCTGCCGGTCCGACAAGCCTTACCGATGCGTTCATCGCAACAAGGAGCGGCGGCGCGTCGGCGGAGGGCACGGCGGAACAGATGTTCCCGCCGATGGTGCCGTGGTTGCGTATCTGCGGGCTGGCGAGTGTGAGCGCCGCCTCCGACAGTTCGGGGTAATGTCGAAGGATGGTCTTGTTCGAGGCCACGTCACTGTGCGTGGCGAGCGCGCCGACGGCCAGACCATTCTTTCGGTCATACGAGATGTCTTTCAGGTCAGCCAGTTTTCTGAGGGAAATGATATGCTCGCAGGTCACCAGGTCGTTCTTAAGGTCCACGAGAACGTCCGTGCCGCCGGCCAGCACGGCGGCCCCGGGCGAATAGGCGGACAAAAGGGCGCACGCTTCCTCGAGCGTGTCGGGTACGTGATATTCAAAATCTGTAATTCTCATTGTCTTTTCCCGGTAATTGCGTCGGCAAAAACTGTTACCCAAAGGGGTCTGACCCCTTTAGGTAACAGTTTTGTTGTTGGAGATTATTTCGGCGATTATGCTGACGGCGATTTCTGCGGGAGTCTCGGCGGCGATGTCCAGTCCGACGGGGCAGTGGATCCTGTCGAAGAGTTCCCCGGCGATGCCCTGGACGGTGAGTTTCTCCCTGATTTCGGCGCGTTTCGTCTTGCTGCCGATCATTCCGATGTAGCCTTTGAATTTCCTGAGCGCGCCGAACGCGGCCTCGGCGTCGTGCTGATGACCGTAAGTGCAGATGAGCAGATGGGTGCAGGCCCTCAGGTCGCAACCCGCAAGGAACTCCTCGACGCCCTGATGAAAAAGGTTCCTGGCCGAAGGAAAGCGTTCTTTCGTGAGGAATTCGGCCCGGTCGTCAACGATGGAGTAGTCGTATTCGAGTTGGCCGCAGAGTTTCGCCACCTCGCAGGCGATGTGGCCCCCGCCGAATATCAGAATGTGCGGTTTCGGTTTCATGACCTCGATGAATACTTTTACTTCGCCGCCGCAGACGGCGTAGCCGGCCTTTTCGTCCCTGCCGGAGAGTCCGAACTCGAAGAGCCCGCCCTTGCCGTTGGTGAACGCCTTCAGGGCGAGTTGCCTGGCGCTTTCTTCCATTGCCGCGCCGCCGACGGTGCCTTCCTGAGAGCCGTCGGGGAAGACTATCATCCTTGCCCCGCGCTTTGCCGGCACCGACCCGCAGGTATCCACAACGGTGGCCACGGCGAACATCACTCTTTCTTCTATCAGGTCCGCGATTCGGCGGTGAATTCCTGCACTCATGTGTCTCTGCGCATCTCTCGATAAAGGGCCAGCAGCCGGCGATAGTCTTCAGTTGTGTCCATGTCTTCCACGACGCCGGGATTTTCCACGTTCACGTAACGTATGCGCGACTCGTCCCTGAGTATGACATTCCTCGCGGGTTCGTCGTCGCCGAGGTTCATCAGTTCGCGACGCATGCCACCGGCCAGGAGAACCGGATGCCCTCTCTTCATTGCGAACGACGGTATGAAGACCTTCGCGTCTTCGTCTTCTGCGCGGAAGGCCTCCAGCAGAAGGGCAATATCATTATCAGAAACGAGCGGGAAGTCAACAGGGAAAATGAGGAACCCCTCGCACTCCTGAGGCAGACGGGCCAGGCCGGTCTTCAGCGAGGAGGTCTGGCCGGCCTCGTAGTTCGCATTGACTACGGTGCGCACGTCGGTGGCGAGGGCCTTTGCAAGTTCCTCCGCGCGATGGCCCAGGACGACGATGGTTTCTGCGATGCCTGCACGTTTGCACGCCGAGAGCACGAGGTCGATGCAGCACACTCCGTCGAAGTCCAGGAGCGCCTTCGGCCTGCCCATCCTCTCCGACTTGCCGCCCGCCAGTATAATCGCTGCTGTTCTTTTTCTTGAAACCACGAATGCACACGAATGAACACGAATAGGAATCAACCCGTGAAGTTCTACAGAACAATCCGCTCATATTCGAGTCGGGGTTTTGCAAAGTTCATAATTATCGCCAATTTCAGTCCACTTGCCTTCAGATAATTTATCGCTTGCGCCCGGTGAACGGCGGTTATCTTGTCAACCGCCTTCAGTTCCAACAACACGCGCCGGTCAACGACGATATCGGCGACGTATGTGCCAACCTCCTTTTGTTTGTAATATATCTTGTATGTATCTTGTATGGGACCTGCTGCTCACACCATAAACCGCTGTCTGTCAATTCGACAACAAGCGCGTTCTCATAGACTTTTTCCAGGAAACCGCACCCCAAGGAATTGCTCACGTTGAAAGCCGCACCCATTATCCG
>JAUXGI010000200.1 GCA_030622295.1 Planctomycetota bacterium | reverse complement strand
TTGCCCACTCTGTTACTCTTCTTCTTTGCCCCTTTTTAATTTGTGTTTATTCGTGTGCATTCGTGGTTCCAAATCTTCTCTGCGGCGGGATTAAAGCAAATCGGCGAACCGGTCCTTGTTGCGGATGAATATGGCGTGTCCGACAACGGCGGTCAGCCCGGCATAACCCACCAGCAGCAGGACCTCCCACCACTGCGGCCATACCTGGAGATATATCGCGTTGCGGTAAAAGTCCACAATCAGTTTCATCGGATTCACCGCATACAGCGTCTTCAACCAGCCCGGGATGTCCGCGTTGGCTTCGACGGTCGCGGCGGGATAAAATATCGGCGTGAGGAACATCCAGATGAGCACGCCCACGGCGACAATGTGCCGCACGTCGCGGAAAAACACGTTGAACGACGACAGCATCCATCCCAGACCCGCCGTGAACGCCACCTGCAGCACCCATACAACCGGCAGAAGCACGAGAGTCGCCGGGAATACTCCGTAAATGACCGCCACCATGACGACGAGCAGAACCGTGCCCGGAATCTGATTTATCGCGCCGCTGATGACCAGATGCAGGGGGATGACAGCAGAGGGGAATGCGACCTTTTTAATCAGATTCGCGTTATCGACAAGACTGCTTACCGCGCGCTGGAGCGATTCCTGAAACGCAATCCACGGCAGTATCGCACAGCAGATGTAAATCGCGGCGTCGGTCGTGCTGCCGCTTCCGCCGCGGGGCGCGGGAAAAGTCACCTTCAGCAAAATCGAGAAGACCACCGTGTACAGCGCCAGCATAACCAGCGGCTGCACCAGCGACCACAGTATCCCCAGCACGGAGCCGGTGTATCGCCCCTTGATGTCCCGCGCGACAAAGGAGACAAGCAGGCCGCGATGCCTGATATATTCCGATATGATTCCGGACTTTTTCATTCCAGCTCCCGTTCCCCGTTCAGCGCGACAAAAGGCAGGCTGTCGCACCGGCTGAAATCAATCTTCCATTCGCCGTCCTCAAGCGCCCACTGTGTCCTGATGACCATACTCCTGGCGCCCCCCGGACCCCGGCCCGGATTGTAGTACATCCTCAATCTCAACACCGCGCCTTTGTCTTCCAGTATCTTCGTGCTCTCCTCTACATCTAACCTTCCCGACCACGCGCTCACAAGGTCGCGGAACATTTCTTCGTTTATCTGTTCATTCTCGACGCGCGTCAGGCATTCGCGGAAATCCTTGTACGAGTTACTCTTCACGGAGTCCGCGAGGAGATGAGCGGCCTTCTCCGGCGTGGAAAATCTCGGGTCGGGCTCCTTGCAGCAGCCCGGCACAAACAGGAAAGCCAGCAAAACCATCAGGATACTTTTTTCAAGAAACCCATCCGGGCAACAAAAGGGGTCTGACCCCTTTGCTTGCCCGGGCAACAAAAGGGGTCTGACCCCTTTGTATGCAGATTTGCAATTAGAGGGTGATGACATTGCGGTAAACCTCCACGTATTCGCGCGCGATTTTTTCGTAGCCCAGATTCTCGCGGATGAACTCCTTCCCCCGGCGCACCTCTTCTTCCAGATTCTCCGCGTCGGCGCGAAGCACTGCGGCCAGCGCGTCTTTCAGCGCGTCCACATCGCCGTAGGGCACAAGCCGTCCGGCTTTCGCGCGCGCGACGACCTCGCCGCAGCCGCAGTCGTTCGACACAATCACGGGCGTGCCGCACATCAGCGACTCGAACGGCACCAGGCCGAATATCTCCAGCGTTGATGGATAGGCGCAGACGTCGGCGTCAACGCAGCACGCCAGTTTTTCCTCGCCGGTGAGCAGGCCGGTGAAGAGCACCTGCCCGGCAAGTTTCAAATCGTCCGCGAGTGATTCGAGTTTTGCGCGAAAGCCCATATCGTTGCCGGCAATTACGAGCCGCGAGTTCTCGCGCGTCACCGATGCCGCCTCGTCCAGCAGCGCCGCATAGGCCCGCACGAGAAACTCGATGCCCTTGCGCGGCGTAATTTTACCAAGATAGAGGATAATTTTCTTCCCCGCGAGGCCGCGTTCTTTCTTAAACGCGCCGGGCGGCGGAGGGTTCTCGTAATCGTGCAGATTAATCCCGTTGTAAACCACCGTAATTCTGTCGCGCGGAATCCCTGCCTGCTGATACTGCGGAATCTCCGCGTCGGAGACCGCGGTGAAATGCGCCGCGCCGCGCAGCACGTGGCTGCCGAACAGCGGGTCGAAAATCCGCTTCAGCAAAAAGCGCCGTTCGATTGCAAGTACCGTCCCGTTCGCGGTCATCACATACGGCACGCCGGCCCTCCGTGCGCAGCGCGCGACCACGCTGTTCAGCAGATGCCTGTGGCCGTGCATATGCACGACGTCGAACCCGCGCACGTTTTTCCTCGCCCACGATTTCAGCCCCAGCGGCAGGAACGCCTGCATATGATACGCGAGCGCGTTGGAAAAATTGCGAAAATAATACACGGTGCAGCCGTCGATGGACTGGCGGATGCTTTCTACATAGTCGCCGAATCTTGCGCCACCTCTTTTTTCAAAAGGCACGCGGTGCGTCTCGTTCAGCACGTCCGTCGTTGCGACCGTTACGTCGTGTCCCTGGCGCGCCTGTTCCCTGCATATTTCGTAGGCGATGCGCGGTATGCCCCCGTATGCCCACGCCGGGAAAAAATACGGCACCACGTGCAATATCTTGAGCGGCTTCTCCAATGATTTTCAACCTCACCGTTACTCATATCTTACGGTGACATTTATCCGCCGGTGGTTTTTGGCGGATTTGTCCACCTCAGGCGGAGTCACCATCTGCAAGATGGCTGCCCCTGCGGGGCGGAAACCAGGAACAGTTCTGAATCTACGAGATTGGCTCACTCTGTTCGCCTTCGCTCCGTAATTCAGAGCTGTTCCTTCCGTAATGGTGACAGTCACCGTAAAAGTCGGCGGCGCTTCCCTGCATCATCCGCCACCGGTTTGCTGTTCCTCCGTTTCATGCTTCAACACGGCCAGTTCCTGAGAAAGGTTCTTAATCTGGTTGGTCAACTTCGAGATAGTGACCGAATAATGCAGCGATATCAGGGTCAGAAAAATCACGCCCGCAAAGAAAAGCGCCTGCGGCACGCGCGCTCCAGCCAGGTCGGCGATGAGTTCCACCAGTCCCGTGGATATGAGCACAAGTATCGCAGCGCCCGTAAGCATCCACAACCACGAATACTCTATGCGCAGCAACTTCCGCCGCACCAAATCTATTATCGCGACAAAAAGCGCCACACTCAAAACCACCGCCGTATAAAAGTGCACCGGCTTCAGGCCGTACTCCATCAGGCGCGCAAGAACGTTGCTCTGCTTCTCCTGGACCCTTGCCTGCCGCTGACCTGTCTCGTATGTAATCTGACCGAGCGCAGCCAGAGTAACAATGCGGTCCTTGTCATCCTGCGTTTTCAGGAGCGTGTAAAGAACCGGCACAGACCTGTCCCTGTTGTCATACAGATATCTGAACGCCGCGGCGCTTTTCGCCGTGCCCTCCGCGTATATCTCCAGTTTCTCCTGCACGACGCCAGGCGTTACCTCGTCGGCCAGCGCGGCAGACGGGGTTGAAAAAAACGCGGCTGCAAACACCGCGCATAGAAGTATCCTCGTTTTCATTGTTCTGCCTCGAATCTTCGAAATTCGAAATTCAATAGCATTATCCGGTCCGTGCAGGTAATTTGGCACGTAACTGCATATGAACAAACTGCCTCCGTTGAAGCCCGCTCGGGTCAGACCCCATTCTACGAGCTGG
>JAUXGI010000062.1 GCA_030622295.1 Planctomycetota bacterium | reverse complement strand
TTCCTCAAGCAGAAGCGGTCCTTCCCCGTCGAGCAGCGACCATAGCAACCCAATCAAACGAATCGTACCATCAGAAAATTGGTCTTCCAGTTGTTTTGCGTCATGGTGTCGCCAGTGTTCGTAGTAAGCAGCCAAGTGAGGTACTCCGCGTGCGTCCGGGTCAACCTTCAGCTCCGAAAATTGCGGTACCGCAATCTTTAACGCCTGACGAATCTTGTTTAATCTTGAATCGCGAGTCTGTGGCGTCGTACCGGCAATCCTTGCAAGAAAATCCCTGCCATAAGGAGCATCAGTGGGTGAAGGTGTTGAATAACCTTCCGGGTTGCGAATTATTTGTGGAACAAGGTGTAAATACTGAATCGTACCGAAAAATTTGGCGATTTCGCGAAACTCAAGATTTGCGGTAATTTGTTCCAATGATGTTTGTGACTCCCGCTCGGCATCTTGTTTGTCCTGTTCATCCGGACGTTCCAGCATGAGGTGGTCGCCTCTAGCCACCCTCTCCGACTTCAGGACAGGACGTCTATTGTTGTCCTGACTGAATGAAACGGAATAAGTCCAATCATTATCACTCTTATCCCCATTGGAAAGCCTGACTTCTACGGTTATGTGTGGATTCTGTCGTGCTGCGAGACACCTTATCTTTGAAACCCCTCCGCGCAGTGCCACGGCATGCTGAAACCCGCCGCCTGCAGATGCAATGTCTCTCAAGAAGCGGATGGCGTCAAGAAAATTTGATTTGCCTGATGCATTCGGGCCAATAAGGAACACACGGAACGGCAAGTCCACATCAACTGAGCGAAAGTTCCTCCAGTTCTCAAGTTTGATATGACTTATCCGCATGGAAATACACCCCAACAACATGAGACAACATCAAATACTGCATGCCTGTTTAGAATAGCGCGCCTTGAAAGCCGTGTCAAGGCCGTCTGCATGCTCTGCATGTTCAGACGACGTTTGCCTCGGCGCTCTTCACGCCGCCCTCGAAGCGCTTTATGCTTAACTCGTCGATGGGAAGGGTGCGCGTCTCGCCGTACGTGATGAGTTCCGCCATCAGCACACCGGTAATCGGCGCCAGCATGAAGCCGTGACCGCTAAAGCCCACTGCGCAGATGAAGTTCTCCACCTCGTCGCTGACCCGTCCCAGGATGGGCTGTGCGTCCGGGCTCATGTTGTAAAGCCCGGCCCACTGCCGCACCACGCTGATGTCTTTCAACGCGGGCACCAGTCCGGTCAGCCTCCTGGAGATTTCCTCCAGAAACTGCCAGGTGCCGCGGACGTTGTGGCCGGGCTTTTCGGCCTCATCGCCGTAACCCATCATGAACGAGCCGTGCGCCGTCTGGCAGAAATAAATGTTGACGTAGAAATCGACTATGAGCGGTTCCTGTATGCGCCGAATCGGTTCGGTAACGGCTATCTGGTGGCGGTATGATTTCGTCGGCAGGTCTACGCCCGCCATCGCGCCCACCTCGGCCGAGTGACCCCCCGCCGCGTTGACCACCCAGTTGCACTCAATCTTCCCGCCGTTCGTCACGACAGCCGCGACACGTTTCCCCTTTTTCCTTATCTCCGTGACCTCGGTGTGAAGTTCAATATCCACGCCGAGCCGCCTGGCGTTTTCCGCGTATCCCTGGGTTACCTGGAACGGGTCGGCGTGGCAGTCGTCGGGACAGTAAGCGCCCAGAATCATGCCGTCCGTGTTGAGGCAGGGCGCAATGTCGCGCATCTCTTCGGGCGTAACTATGCGCACGTCGGCGCCGACCTTGCGCTGCATCGCAACGGTTTCCCTGAACCTCTCGGCTTCCTCCTCCGCATGTGCGCAAAGGAGGTAGCCGCCTTCAACCAGGCCGATGTCGCGGCCCATTTCTTCCCTGAAGTTCTTGAATATCTCTATGCTGGCTCTCGCCAGTCGGACGTTCGAAGGTTCGGACCACTGCTGGCGTATGCCGCCTGCGCAGCGCCCGGTTGCACCGCACGACAGGGTGTCGCGCTCCACCAAGACAACGTCGGTGACGCCGTTTTTGGCGAGGCTGTAAGCGATTGAGGTGCCGATAACACCGCCGCCGATAATCACGACATCAGTTTTCTTCTTCATCGTCCGCCTTCGCAAGCAATCCAAGCGACACCGGTTTCATGGGACCGCGATATGTCTGCGGCTTGAACTCCTCAATATTGCGGTTCAGTTTTTTCGCGAGTATCTGCATTATCAGCCGCTGACAGGTCTTGCCCTGGCAGGGGCCCATCCCGCAGCGGAGAAGGCGCTTGATTTCATCCATGCTTTGCGCGCCGTCGCGGTCTATCGCCTCTTCTATCCGGCGGCGGGTTACGTCCTCGCACACGCAGATTATCGTGTCCATCTCGTCGACCCGGCTCATGTCCGGCTTCTCGATGCGCCCGGTCTCAGGCACAATGCCGCTTATGCGGAAACTCCGCACCACATCGGCGTATCGGTCCTCCACGACCAGGGACACGAGCGCCGTTCGGTCGAACTTCTTGCTCTTGACGGCGCGAGAGACCCTCGCCCGGCACACGACGTTGCCCTCGCGGTCGCAGGCGTCCACCCGGTCGCCCTTGTTCGGCACCGGTATGAACTCGTACGGCAGGATTATTTCCGTCTCCGTTTGCGAGTAATCCCTGTTGAGGACGAAAAGAGCAAGACCGGGACAACTCGCGACGCATATGCCGCATGCGTTGCACTTCCCCGCATCCAGCAGCGGGTAGTTGACCATGTCTTCGCCCACGGTGATGGCCCCGTGTGGGCAGGTCGCCTCGCACGGGTCACAGGGGATGTTTTGCTCGCACTCGATGACGACGCGCGCGCCCTTCTGGAACTCTTCATCGGGTACAGGCGTTGATTTTATCGGCCTGTCAGCCGGAATCGGAGCGCCCATGAGCGCGCTCTTGCCCCGGCGGGCCTTTTCGCCGAACGGCCCGCGGCGCAACTGGCACAACTGCTCGCGGTAGTCTTCCAGGCATCCTTCGTAGTTTTTCTTCGAGAGACCGATGTCGCGCTTCAGGGCATAAGCGGCGTTAAGTCCGGCGACCTTCCCCTCTATCATCGCGCTGCTGGCTTCCTCGATGCCCGAGGCGTCGCCGGCCACGTAGATGTCCTCGCGCGACGTGCGCATGTTCTCGTCGTGCCACGCAACATGCCCGCCGAGTTGCGCTATGTACTTCATCCCGCATCCCGCGTTCCAGAGCAGTTCCGTCAGCGGGGTGAGACCCACGGACAGGCAAATGGTATCGACCGCCAAGTCTCTCTCAGTGCCGGGGATGGGACGATAGCGCTCATCCACCCGGGCAATCGCAGCGCCCTCGACGCCCTCCCCGCCCCAGGCGTACTTCACGGTATGGCGCAGCAGTATCGGGACTCCCAGTCGGCGGATTTTGTTCGCGTGGACATAGTAGCCGCCGACCCTGTCGGTGATTTCAATCACGGCGGCCACCCCGATGCCGGCCTGGAGCAACTGGTACGCGACTATCAGGCCTATGTTGCCCGCACCGATCATGAGCACGCGATTGCCGGGAGCGACTCCGTTGACGTTCATCAGGGTTTGCACGGCGCCCGCGCCGTACACCCCCGGAAGGTCGCTGTTGGGAAAGGCGAGCATGTTCTCGTAAGCGCCCGTCGCGGCGATTATCTTTTCGGGCCGTACCTTGAGGAACCCGTCGTCGGTGGCGGCGGCAACAACGCCGTCGCCGTATATGGCGGTGGCCGTAGCGCCCGTCGTCAATTCGACGCCGAACTCCCGTGCGTTTTCAATAAGAATCTTTGCGATATCGATGCCGCGAACGCCGGCGTACTGCTGGCGCGAACCGAAGAACCTGTGCGTCTGCTTGATGAGTTGCCCGCCGAGGACGTCCTTGTCGTCGACCAGCAGGACCTTCGCGCCGTGCTCGGCCGCTTCGGCCGCAGCGCATAAGCCGGCGGGCCCCCCTCCGATTACGAGTATCTCAGTATTAATCATCGCCATGGTGACAGGTTGATTCTATGATGAACCCGGAAGAACGTTACTCATCACTAATCCCTTCTCACGCCGCCGCGCCCTCGCTGGGTCTCGACGACCACGCCTTCCCTGAGCCGGGTGACGCAGACCTTGGTGTTCGGCACGCCGTCGACTATCATCGAGCAGTTGGCGCAGCGCCCAATCGCGCAGAAGAATCCGCGCGGGCGATGCATCTCGATGCTCTCGCGGTAGACCCTTATGCCGGCGGCCTGGAGGGCCGAGGCAATGGTGTCACCCTCCCGGCCTTCGATGGTCTTGCCGTCGAAGGTGAATGTGATTTTCCTGCCTTGCTCGAACGTGAGAATCGGGTGTTCGGTTATTCGTCTCATGTCACTTGAAGTTTCAGAGGTGGAGGCTCGGGGAGTCAGACCCTTTCCCGCCCCGCCTCGCGGGACGTCTTTCAGTCGGGCTAATCCAGACGGTTTTCGATTATCTGTTTTGAATCAAACGGCTCGATTTTGAGATATTCCACGTCTCCGGGCTTCAGCGCGGCCTGCGACACCAGGCCAATCAGTTCCGAGTTGCGTATCTTCTCTCCGCTCTTCTCGGCTTCGGCCTTTATCACGTCGAAGACCTTTCGCATGGAGGTAACCTTGAAATTCGTCAGGTTCATGGACACCTGCGCCACGTTCAACTCCCTGAGCATGAGTCCCAGGGCCTTTACGCAGGGCAGGCCGCCGCTCGACTCGCGTATTTTCTTCGCTATCTCCCTGGCCAGGGCCAGGTTGTCCGAAGCGAGGTTGACGTTGTAAGCAATCAGAAATTCTCTGGCGCCAATTGCGACCGCGCCGGCGGTCGGGTGTATTTTCTCGGGGCCAAAATCCGGCTTGCGTTCGGGATCTTTGCCGATGAGTTCGCGCAGTCTTTCAAATTGGCCCTTGCGGACCCCGGCGAGATTGCGCCTTTCCGGCCTGGTTGCCGCTTCTTCGTAAAGAAACACGGGTATACGCAGTTCCCCGCCGACCCGTCTGCCCAAGCCTTTTGCGAGTTCAACGCACTCCTGCATGTCCACTCCGCGTACCGGCACGAACGGCACCACGTCCGCCGCGCCCATGCGCGGATGCTGGCCGGTATGTTCGTTGAGGTCTATGAGTTCGGCGGCCTTTGCAATTCCGGCGAAGGCTGCATCGGCAACCGTCCCGGGCGGGCCGACAAACGTGACAACGCTCCGGTTGTGGTCCCTGTCCGATTCGCGGCCCAGCACCCTGACGCCGTTCACGCCTGATATGGCCGCGACTATCCGGTCAACGGTGTCCATCCGCCGGCCTTCGCTGAAGTTCGGCACGCACTCTACTATCCTGTCCATGGCTTATCCAAGAATTGATGAAGGAACGGGCTTCCGCGTGTTCCACGACAGCCCGGGGTAAACGGCAAAAGGTGTCCCGTCGGGGACGATTCTCATTGCCGCATGACTGTATTCACGTTGCGCACCACGATATTCCCCTTCTTTATGACCGCATGAGCGAGGTTCACCCCGAAATGATACCCCAGGTGCTTGTAGTCCGGTATATTCCATATGACGAGGTCGGCCTGCTTTCCCGGTGAGATGCTGCCGAGGAGTTCGTCCCTGCAGACGGCGCGAGCCGCATTGACGGTGCAGGCGCGCAGCGCTTCCGCGGCGGACATCTTCAGGTTCACGCAGGCCAGCGCCATCGTCATTTGCTGCGACTCGGTAAACGAGGTGCCCGGGTTGAAGTCGGTGGAGAGCGCCACGGGGAGCGAGGCGTCCAGCATCTTGCGCGCGGGCGCATGTTTCTTCAAGCCCAGGCTGAAACTCGTGGCCGGCAGCAACACCGGCACCACTCCCCCCTCGACCATCGCATCTATTCCCGCGTCCGAGGCCGCCACAAGGTGGTCCGCGGAGACCGCCCGGAGTTCGCCGGCCAGTTCCGCTCCGCCCATCGGCTCTATCTCGTCGGCGTGCATTTTCAACTTCATTCCCGCATCCCCGGCGGCCGTCAGGATTCGCCGGGACTCGTCTATGTTGTATACGTGCGCCTCGCAGAAGATATCACAGAACTCCGCCAGACCGCGCCGGGCAACCTCCGGTATCATCTCGTTCAGCAAAAGCGATATGTAGCCTTCCTTGTTTTCTCGAAATTCATCCGGCACTTCGTGCGCGCCCAGGAAGGTCGGCACAATGTCCACCACGTGCCGCCTGCCGAGGTCGGCTATCGCTTCCAGCGTCTTGATCTCGTCTCTGGTTGTCAGGCCGTAACCACTTTTTATCTCGACGGTGGTCGTGCCGTGGGCGAGCGCCGTATCCAGATAAGGCAACGATTTCTCGACCAACTCATCTCTGCTCATCCGGCGGAGTTTCCGCACGGATGTGTGAATGCCGCCTCCCCTGAGGGTGATTTCTTTGTAGGAAAGTCCCATGTTGCGCATCTCGAACTCGTCCTCGCGTGTGGCGGAGAATACGAGATGGGTGTGGGGGTCGACAAGGCCGGGCGTGACGACCATGCCCGCTGCGCTGATAACGGAGCGTGCCCGGTACTTCGAGGTGATCTCGTCGGTGGAGCCGTATTCGACTATCTTCCCGTCGGCGACGGCGACGGCGCCGTTGCAAACCGCATTGAGCGCAACGCTGCCGCCGCAACCTTC
>JAUXGI010000096.1 GCA_030622295.1 Planctomycetota bacterium | reverse complement strand
GGCGCGGCCATGGCCGCCAATCCCGTCCCCATCGTCATTCCCTGCCACAGGGTCGTGCGCGCGGACGGCGGCCTGGGGGGCTTCTCCTCCCGAAGCGGCACTGCAATAAAACAGAAACTGCTCGCCCTGGAAAAACTCTCAACCAAAGAAGCAATGTAGGGGACGGTCTTTAGACCGTCCCCCGGAACGGCCTAAAGGCCGTTCCCTACATCCCGTGGTGAGAAATGCGGGTTAGTTGAGAGTTTTGCTTCTTTTGAATGGATAGACTTGTGAAAACGACGGTAGTTATTGAGAAGTGCGATTCTTATGAACGTGAGGCCGTCGTTGATGCGGTACGGCGGTGCGTTGAACACCTGGGCGGCATGTCCAGATTTGTCAGGCCCGGCCGGAGCGTACTGCTGAAGCCCAACCTGCTGCGAGGCGCGAAACCTGAGAAGGCCGTCGTCACCCACCCCGAAGTCGTGCGCGCAGCCGCGCTGTCGGCCCGGGAGGCCGGCGGCGAGGTAAGTCTGGGCGACAGCCCTTCCCTGACACAACTCGCAAACACCCTTGCGCAGTCGGGCTATGACGGCTTCATGCGGGAGATAGGCGTCAGGGCACAACCCTTTGAGGAAGTTCGCGAGGTTGATACGGGAATCGAAGGCCCCTTCCACAAGATTGAGATTGCCGCTCCGCCGCTCGATGCCGACGTCGTAATCAACCTGCCGAAGTTGAAAACCCACGCCCAGATGTATATGACGCTTGCGGTCAAGAACCTCTTCGGCTGCATCGCCGGCAAGAGGAAGTTGGGCTGGCACCTCAAGGCCGGACGCGACTACGAACACTTCGGCAGGATGCTCCTGCAGGTGGCGAGGGCCGTCTCTCCCGCGCTGACGATAGTCGACGGCATTGTCGGCATGGAAGGCAACGGGCCGCAATCCGGGACACCGCGCGGCCTGGGCGTCATTATCGCCGGCACGGATTGCGTGGCGGTAGACGTTGTCATTTGCAAAATGCTTTCGATAGACCCGGACCTTCTCTACACGCACAAGGCCGCGCGCGAGGCGGGCTGGGGCGTGACGGACTTGAGTGATATTGAACTGAAAGGCGTTCCCCTGGACGAGGTCACGGTTCATGACTTCAAACCCGCGCGCAGGGGAGACCTGATTCTGCCGCTGCCGGCCTTTGCCAAGCGCCGGCTGCGCAGGCTCTTCACGTCTCGCCCGATAGTCAATGTTGAAGCATGCAGACTGTGCGGCGAGTGCGCTCGCATCTGCCCCGCTGAGGCGATAAGCATGGACAGGGAAATCATAATTGATTACGATAAATGCATTCGATGCTTCTGCTGCCAGGAGATGTGCCCCCACGGCGCAATAAACGTGCGAGAGGGCTTTCTGGCGCGGTGGCTTGGAGGGACATAACGAGAGGCGATGCAGAGACGGAGGACGCCATGCTTGACAAACTGAGTGCAGACCTGAAAGAAGCGATGAAGGCGAGAGATGAAACGCGCATGCTTGTGTTGCGCGGCATCCTGACCGAGTTGAAGAACGAGCGCGTTAAAAAGATGAAGGACCTCAGCGAAGGCGAGGTGCTCAACGTGCTGCAAAGATGTGCGAAGCAGCGCAAGGACGCGATTGAGCAATATGAATCCGGCGGGCGCGGCGACCTGGCCGAAATAGAGGCCGAGGAGTTGAAAATAGTCGAGTCCTACCTGCCCGAACAGATGAGCGATGAGGATATAGAGGCGCTGGTCCTGAAGACCATCGAAGAAATCGGCGCCATCGGCAAGCGCGACACGGGCAAGGTAATGAAGGCGATAATGGCGGAGTACAGGGGGAGAATCGACGGCGCGAAGGTACGGGATGTCGTAAGCAAGCACCTTGAGTAAAGGTCTCCGGTCTCCGGTCTCAAATGAATCCGCGGTTGCGCGCGTTGACCACCTGGATGAGCCAGTAGCAATACCTGTCGAAGTCCTCCTGTGAAGGGAAGGCAACCCTGCTCCAGTCCCCGCCGTCCACAAGCACTTTCACACCCCGGTTGACGGGTATGTTGTGCCCCTTTAATATTCGTGCCGTTATGCTGCGGATATTCGCGGGCGTCGGGTGCTCAAATACTTTGCTCTCCCGGCTTACCCTGAAGCGAGTCCACGGTTCGTAGGTGTAAATGTCCATCGTGGGAACGCCGCCCACAGCGCCGCAGACCATCAGGAATATCTCATCGCGCCTTTTGGTCAGGCTGTGGGTCCCGGTGTAGAATGTCACGCCCGCATCCCCGGGCACCATGTTGGTCAGTTCCTGAACGGGCGGCAGGTCGATTGTGTCTTCATTCCTGAGCAAGGCCACGGTCACGTCGAATTGCGCCAGGCTCGCCTCAAGAGAAGCGGCCGCCTGGCCGGGGATATTCCTCGCAATCACCCCGTAATCGGCCCGAAGCGCATGGGCGGCCTGCTCCGCTGTCACGCCTGTGAGCGACGCCACCGCCGGAGCAATCCGGGATACACTGCCGCCGATGGGCTTCCGTGCGACGACGGTGAACAGGCCGGAAGTTGTTTGCGCCTGTTGCCACGCCGGCGCATGAGGGGGAGCGGCGTAACTGTCCGAGAGCCAGTCGGCCTGTTCGCGCGGCTTGTCACGGAAGATGTGCCGCTGGTTGCTGTAGCGCGCATAAGGTTTGGAGCCCGGGAACTGTATGAAGGGCCTGCCGCGATGGTCCCTCGCAAAAGGCGACACCTTGCGGAAACTCCTCGCGTGATGCTCGGTGGCCAGATATGGCGATGCGAGATGCATCTTTATCAGCGCCAGGGTGACAAGGAATCCGAAAATAGTCCCTCCGATATGGGCCTCGACTGCGATGCCGCTTTCCCCGCCAAGAAGGAACATTATCAGGTCAATGGCAAAGTAGAACACAACCACTACCCTTGCGGAGACGTAGAAAACTCCGATGAAAAAGAATATCCAGTAAAAGAACTTGACCTGATTTCGCGGGCATAAGAGAAAATACGCGCCCATTACACCCGAGATCGCTCCGGAAGCGCCCAAAGTGGGAATAGTAGACCCGAGGTTGAACAGAAAGTACGCCATGGAAGCGGCTACCCCGCAGGCCAGATAAAAGAATATGTAACCTATCTTTCCCAGCCTGTCTTCAACATTGTCGCCCGCAATATACAGGAAGAGCATGTTGCCTATGAGGTGCCACAGGCCGCCGTGCATGAACATGGAAAAGAAGAGAGTCAGGAATGAAAACCGGGCGGGCACGAAAGCATATTGCTCAAAAAACTCTTGAATTTCCCACCTGCTGGCGGTCAACTGGTTGGGCTGTATGAAAAGAAAGACGAAGATATTTATGCCCAGCAGCGCATAGTTGACGTACGGGGTTTTCTCCGGTTTCTGGACGTCGCCTATCGGGAGGATCATCTACCGTTTGTCCTTGTTCCTGGCCTTGCGCAGTTCAAGCAGGAGTTCGATTTCTCCCGGCTGCAGGCCGGTGTGCCTGGCTATGCTGACAACGTCGTGGCCCGCGTCTGCAAGTTCATATACGCTTGTATACTTTCCCGTTTCGGGACGCGAAGGTGTTTCGGCGACATCCCCTGTCCCGTCTGTCTGCTTGCCGGATTTGGTTTCGGGGCTTTTGCCGTCCGTGCCGGCCGGGGGCTTGGGCGAAATCCCGTGCGCTTCCATTTCCCGTATCTTCTCGTTTGCTTCCTCTATCAGCCGGTTAAGCACGCGTATCTTGTTGTCGGTTTTGGCCTGCATTTCCCGGCCGAAGTCGTGCAACTTGACAATGAGGTCTTCCATCTGCTCCTTCGCGCGCACGGCAGACGAAGCCGATGGCCGCAACGGACTCTCACCGCCGCCGCCGGTCTTGCGCTTGAGCATCCGGGGCAGTATCAGGACAATCGCCAGCAACACGATCACCACAAACACCGGCAGCAAGTCGGGGATCTGGGCCAGCATGGGCGCAATTGCATTTGTCATGGTTTCCCCCTTACATCGCTGAACGGGAAGTCGTCCGCCTGGGGCACATCGGCGAGGGGGTCAGACGCCCCGCCTTGCGGGGTCTTTTTCCTTTCGCACCTAAGCGGTCCGACATAAATATTGGGAAACAGGTGCGGATGGGGACTGTCCCCGGAGCCATTCGATCACTATCACCGTTGCCAACATCAGGAAACTTATGCCGGACCGCTTAGACGGTCGCTACTTCTTGGTTTTTTTCTCTTCCTTCTTGTCGGTCTTCGGCTTCTCGACTCTGGGTTTTTCGCCTATCTGAATGCCGTCCACCGATATGGTGATGGCCCGGACTTCGTAGCCGGTTATTTTCTTGACCGCGTCCGTGATGCGCTTGCGTATTTGCGTAACGAGGTCCGGTATGCTGATGCCATACTTGACGCTTATGGCCATGTCCACGGCCACTTCATCCTCGCCTGTTTCCACCATTATGCCGCGGGGACGCCGGCCCTTGCGGAACAGGTTGAAGGCGTCCTTGTGCGGCATGCCGCCCACACGTACTATGCCGTCAACCCCCAGCGTCTCGTTGTACACAATCTTCTCAACGACTTCGTCGGCGATTTTGAGGCTCAGCGAACCCTTCTCTATTTTCGCCACTGTAATCTTTTTGTCTTTCATGGGAATTTCACCCTCTCATATTGCATAGTGTAACGTTCACACCGGATTATACGCATCCATGCCGGTACGGGCAAGCCTTTTTAACGCCGCAGGGGCACGTCGTTTCCGTCGGCGATGACTAATCGATACCGCGAGCCCGTGTCCCCCCCCCCACGGCAATGGATACTTGACGGCATTCAAGAAGGGGTTTATAATACCCGTTTCTCGTTTGTTCGCCGCTCACAATTCAGCGGTCTTGATTGACGATTGGACGGGTATGGCTACAGCGGGACGACCATTATTGCCGGGGATTGATTCGCCCGATGACATGAAGCGGCTGCATATCAAAGACCTGCCGCGGCTGGCGCAGGAGGTGCGCGACCTGATAACCAGTGTGGTCATGCGAACGGGCGGACACTTGGCCAGCAACCTGGGCACAGTGGAACTTGTCATTGCGTTGCATTATGTTTACGACTTCGCGGTCGACAGGCTTATTTTCGACGTCGGGCACCAGTGCTACGCGCACAAGATATTAACGGGCCGCAAGGAGGCTTTTGAGACACTGCGCACATACAAGGGACTGTGCGGGTTCCCCAAGCGCGATGAAAGCGCTTACGATGCTTTCGACACCGGCCACGCGGGCACGGCTATCTCAATGGCGCTGGGACTGGATTGCGGCGACAGGCTTAACGGCATCAAGCGCAGCGCCGTCGCGCTGGTCGGCGACGGCTCGATAGCCAGCGGCATGGCTTTCGAGGCGCTCAACCACGGGGGCACGACGAAGTCGAATATCCTCGTGGTGCTGAACGACAACAAGATGAGCATATCGCACTCCGTCGGGGCTCTTTCGGATTACTTCAACCGCCTGAGGCAGGGGAAACTGTTCGGCGAGGCGCGCAAGGAAGTCCGCGCCGTTCTTCAAGACATCCCGGTAATCGGCGAGAAGATGCAAAAGGGCCTGCTGCATCTGCAGCAGATTATCGCGCGGGGACTCGTGCCCGGTTACTTTTTCGAGGAACTGGGTTTCCAGTACTTCGGT
>JAUXGI010000398.1 GCA_030622295.1 Planctomycetota bacterium | reverse complement strand
CCCCAGATAATCTCCCAGGGCTTCAGCCGCGTCGCGATGAGCATGTCGTAACTCTGCGAAGAGCGCTCGCCGGAGATGAACGTGGAAAAAAAGCCCGGCAAAAGAAGAACGAGTAGAATCTGCTGTGTTATCAGAAGACCGTAAAATATCGACCGGCCGATATCGTCGGCGCTTACGTGCCACATGCCGCCGGCATACATGGCAAAAATGATGATGAGCACGACAATAGCGGCTATGCCCAGCGTCGTCGTGAACACCGTGAAAAAGAGCCAGCGCCTGAACGTCCCGCGCAACTCCTTCGTCAGGATGGGGCTGGCCAGTTTGTTGTAGATTGCTAACGCAACGCGCTTCATGTTATCCTCTTGTTGTCACATTCAACCGCCGAGAGCGCAGAGAACGCGGAGATGGCAAGGGGGTCTGACGCCCGGCCCGCGCGAAACACGCATTTACTCATTATGTTAAACGGTCTAAATCTCTGCGTCCTCTGCGTTCTCGGCGGTTAGGAAAACCTACGCCAGTCGTCCGCGGGTGACGCGGAGGAAGAGGCTCTCCAGGTCGCGCTGCTCGCGCTCCACGCCCATTATCGAAATCCCCTTTTGCACCAGCGCCTGCACCACGGCGCCTATCAGCGCCTCGTCGCCGTCTATGTCGACGGTCAACGTGTTGTCGGCCTGTTCTATCTGCGCTATGCCCGGCACCTCGCCGAGCAGCGGCTTCACGTCGCCGGGCTCGCCGCCCATCCTTATCACAAATCTCAGCGTGGGGTGTACCTGCGACATGATTGTCTCGATGTCGCCGGAGATGAGCATTTTCCCCTGCTCGATTATACCGACGGTATTGCACATGTCGGACAGTTCCGTGAGGATGTGCGAGGAGATGAAGATTGTCTTGCCCATGCGGGCCAGTTCCTTGATGAGGTCGCGCAACTCCACCCTGGCGCGCGGGTCAAGGCCCGCAGCGGGCTCGTCCAGTATTAGGACCCGGGGGTCGTTGATGAGCGCCTTGCCCAGGCACAGCCGCTGCTTCATGCCCTTGGAGAGCGAGGCGGCGTCCCTGTCCGCTATTTGCACAAGGTCGGTCAGTTCCATCACGTCCCGGATGACCTTCCTGCGCCGGCGTCTCTCTATCTTGTAAGCGCCCGCGAAGAAGTCCAGGTACTCCCGCACGGTTATGCCTCGGTACACACCGAAGTAGTCCGGCATGTAGCCTATCATGGAACGGACTTCTTCGGGCTGGTTGACCACGCACTTCCCGTTGATGAACGCCCTGCCTTTTGTGGGTTCCAGGAGCGTGGCGAGTATCTTGATGGTCGTGGTCTTGCCGGCGCCGTTGGGGCCGATGAAGCCGAATATGTCGCCCTGTTTGACATGGAAGGAGATGTCCTTGAGGGCGGGGAACTTGCCGTAGTGCATCCATAAATTCCGTACTTCTATCAATTCACGCTACCTCTAACAAGTGCCGATGTTTCAGGGGAGCATGTAAGAATCCTGGATTTTCACATCGTCTCCAAGTTCCGCGAGGGGACAGTCAACAATCTACGAACCTCTCTCGCACGGCTCGCGAGGTTCCGTAATTGTGACAGTCCCCGTCGCTCACTTTCCAGGATTCTTACATGCCCCCCCCTCGCCACTTGCTTCTTGACGCCGGGTGATATAGAATCAGCATCATCTTATTGAACGGGAGAACTTCGGACGGAGGAACCGACTTGATGAGAGTGATAATTCGAATACTATTTGCGCTGGTGTGCGTCGGACTGGGCTACGCGTTT
>JAUXGI010000033.1 GCA_030622295.1 Planctomycetota bacterium | reverse complement strand
GGGAAGCGGTGGCTTGCCTACTTCTTCATCCCCCTTGCCCTTTGCCCTTTGCCCTTTGCCCTTGCCCCTCCCTGCTTGCCTACTCTTCTTCTTGCTCTTCTTTCTCGACTATCCGCATGAAGACCTCTTCCAGCGAATCAGAAACGAACTCGAGAGATGCAACCCTGACGGGAATGTCGGCAAGCGCTTCTGCGATTCTGGACCTGTCCGTTTCGCCGCTTTCCGCGACGAGCACCTGTATCATGTCGCGACGCTCGAGCAACTCCCTGACCGTACCCTCTCTGACGAGGCGGCCCCTGTGGAGGATAGCCACCCGCGTGCACACGCTCTCCACCTCTCCCAGAAGGTGCGAGCAAAGCATCACGGAGACCCCCCTGTCCTTCAAATCGAGTATAAGGTTTTTCACGTCCACACGACCCATCGGGTCAAGCCCGCTGGTCGGCTCGTCCATGATGATGAACTTCGGGTCATTGATGAGCGCCTGTGCCAGTCCGACCCGTCGCTGCATGCCCTTCGAGTATTCGCTGATGCGCCTGTCGGCGGCATCCTTCAGGCCCGTCATCTCCAGCAGACCCTCAACCTTCTTCCTGCGCTCCCTGCGGGGCATTCCGAACAGCCGACCGTAAAAATGGAGTATCTCACGGGCCGTGAGAAAGGGATAGAAGGATGACTCTTCCGGCATGAAACCCAGCGAGCGTCTGGCGTGCACGTCCCCGGCCGGGCGGCCCAGCAACTCCGCGCGACCCCGGGTGGGGCGCAGAAATCCCAGCAGCATCTTTATCGTCGTCGTCTTGCCCGAGCCGTTCGGCCCGAGCAGGCCGAAAACCTCGCCGCTTTCCACCTGAAGCGACAGGTCCTCCACCGCGACCACGCGCGGGCGCAGGAGAAAGTCCGTGAAGACCTTCGTCAGTCCGAAAGTTTGTGCTGCGTACTCCGGCATAGATGACAAGCAGCAAGTAACAAGAAGCGAAAGACAGATGCATGGTCTCTTCGGCACGGATTATATATGGAGTGTGCGCCTTTGCAACCCAAAACCCGCGCACCCCCGTTTCCACGGGGAAGTGGTTTTCCCTTGAATTGCCCCGAGGGATTAGATACATTCACGCGCGTCGTGTTCGCCAGTTTGGAGGCAGAGGAGGGCTAACGTTGAAGAATCCACGTCCCGAACGTCCTTTCAAGGCGGTCTATCTCGTCTTCCTGTTTGCATCCCTTTGTGTTCTCACTCAGACGGGCTGTGTCGTGATTGAATGGCCCGTTAAGCAGGTGGAGTGGGTAATAAGAGAAATCAAGAAGCCCTCGCTTTCCGAGGCGGTTGCGAATCTGTTGACCCCGGACGCCGACGTGCGCCGCGAGAGTCTCGTCGTTATAGCCGAGAGCGACGGGGCCCGTGGCGACCCCATTCTGATTGAGTTGGTCGGCGCCGTGCTGAACGGCGACCCTTCAAGGAAGGAAGGGCCGGACAAGAGCCAGTTGGTACGGGCGGCGGCCGCGGCGGCGCTGGGCGAAATCGGGGAGCAGAAGATAGCGGTTCCGATTCTCGTCACGGCCATCAACAACCGCGACAACATCCCACTGGTGCGTCAGGAGGCGGTACGCTCTCTGGGCAAGATAGGCAAGGGAGACAGGCGCGTCACAGAGAAATTGCTCGCCGTCGTACGCGACGGGGCCGACGACCCGGACGTGCGGCAGGAAGCCGCACTGGCGCTGGGCATGGTGGCGGATGAGGAAATAGTGCCCGACCTCATTATAATAATGAAGAAGGAGAAGCGGGGCGAGTTGCGCGTGGCATTGGGCGTGCGCGATGCCCTGCAGCAACTCACGGGCAAGCCATTCGGAGCGGAAGACCCCGACCTGTGGTTCCTCTGGGTCGAGGAGGGCTACAACGAAGAGATAGTGCGGAGATACATTGCCGGTCAGTTGGAACTGGAGAAGTTGCGTCCGCGTCGCGGACCCATGGCGGAGCAGATACCCGAAAGCGTCCGGCGAGTGCTCCAGGGGTTGGGCGCGGAACTCGTCCTCAGCGGGAAATCGTTTGTCGACGGCGGCGTCAAACTGCTGTCCGTGCCGGTGGGCGTGGGCAGGCTGGTTGCAAAAGGCCCGCGGCGGGCGTTGCGCGGCAGGGCGGGGCCGGGCTTCCTGGCGAAGGCGGGCGGCGCTGTAGGCCGCGGCTTTGCCGCAATAGGCCGGGGCGTCGGCGGCATGTTCAAACGGGGCGAAGGAGAGGGTGTAGACCTGCTGTATTACCCGCGCAATGGAGTCAAGGCCGTCGGGGCGCTCTTCGCAGGCATGGGCCGCGGCGTAGGCCGCGGATGGCGCAGGATCTTCCCTCGCCGGGACGAGGTGAAAATACGAACGCAAAGCGATTGAGTGTCTAATTTCAACTTCGGGGTCAGACCCCGAAGTTGAATTTCAAGTTTGGGGTCTGACCCCAAACTTGAAATTAGACGCCCGGAGGGAAACATGAAGTGCAGCAGATGCGGGCGCGAGAACTCGGACTTCCATAGATACTGTCTCGCCTGCGGTGCGCCGCTGGAGGCGACCCCCGGGCCGCGCAGGCGCATGGGCTTTTTCCCGCGCGTCGGCATTCAGGCCATCGTCATCCTGATTGCACTCGGCGCGCTGGTCTACTGGCTGAGCACCATGAACCTTGTCGGCGCGTACACGAACGCCGAGGGCGGTTATTCGCTGTACGCGGCTTTTGTCGGCAGGGAGCGCCTGTATGCGCCCGATGAAGGGGAGTACGGGTTCAGCGAATCGAAGGTCACGGACACATTCTCTGAAAAAACACGCCGGGTCGCCCTCAGGCTGGATGCCTTTCATTACAGTTCCGGCGTGAAGGCCCCGCACCTCAGGGTAGTCGTCGAGAAATCGGACGGCGGGTCATGGCCCCGGCAGGAGGCGCTTGTTGAACTGCCGCAAAATGGGTGCATGTTCGATATGGACGTTGACCTCATTGACGGCCGGAGGCTCCCCCCCGGACGCTACGTCGTACACTTCAACATCGTCAAGGATGCTGAAGAGCCAAAGGACACAGCCCTCAAGTCCATCCACTTCACCGTCATCAAGCCCAAGGAATAGCAAGTCACAGGGGGGTGCTCCAGGAATGCGTCCCGGCAGTTCAACAGAAAATGGGAGTACCAGGATTCGAACCTGGAACCAATGGATTATGAGTCCACTGCTCTACCGTTGAGCTATACTCCCACCTGATTGCCGCCGCTGACGTGGGGATGTGCCGGGCAAAGGGTCGAGCGCCTGCGCTCCTGCGCGTTCCTTCAATATGGCGGACAGAAGACAGGTTGGTTGTCCGACCTGAGCCGGCGACACAGGGAATTATATTCAGCATTCCCGAGATTTCAAGGAATTTCGCCCACATGATTTCTTAGGGTGTACATCAGAAATGTGGGTAGGTGGCTCTGGTTGCTATGCTGGACGGGGAGTCAGACCCTTCCCGTCGGGCCGATCCGCCTCAGGCGGACGGCCCTCCTCCTCAGCGTCTGACCCCCTTTCCTCTGTGACGTGCGCCGCGCATATCGGGTTCCTGCAGAAATTTCTTCACAACATGCCGCGCACGTGTTAAACTGCCACGCTCACCTGCTTGGAAATTCCATGTCGTTGTGCTCTGATTGCTGAAGGAGAATGTCATGAAGAAAGGGATAGTCCTTGTGGTCGCCATATCGCTGTTTTGCATTACGCTCATCTTTGCGCAGGCACCGGAGGTCGAACCGGAGGGGACAGACCCGGCGTCGTCCGAAGTGAAGCCGGACGAAATCGCGCGGGCTGTTGCGGCGTTCCAGGAGATAGTGTCCGAGGCCAAGAAGAAGGCGCTGCCCTCCCTGGTCTTCATCAAGCCCGTGCAGGAGCGGCTTGAGGGCGGCGAGGCGAAACGCCGGCAGATATACGGCAGCGGTGTGATTATCGACAGGGAAGGCCACGTCATCACCAACAATCACGTGGCGGAGAAGACCAAAGAGATACGGTGCGTGCTGTTCGACAAAAGCGAGATGGACGCAACCGTGGTCGGGCTGGACGAGGCCACGGACCTGGCGGTGATAAAACTTGACCTGTCGGAGTACAAGGGCGAGTTGCCCGTGGCCACGCTGGGCACATCCTCCATGTTGAGCGAGGGGAACTTTGTGCTGGCGCTTGGAGCGCCGATGGGTTTCTCCCGCTCGGTTTCCCTGGGCGTGGTGAGCAACCTGGAGCGTTACTTCGAGTCGGCGCCATATACCCTATGGATACAGACCGACGCCGCGATAAACCCGGGCAACAGCGGCGGCCCGCTGGTGAACCTGAAGGGCGAGGTCATCGGGATAAACTCCATGAAGATCCCCTTTGCCGACAATCTGGGCTTCGCCATTCCGGTGGACCTGGTGAAGGACGTGGTAAAGAAACTTATCGAAAACGCCGCGAAGACCGGCGACGAGGGCAAGATTGCCCGCTCATGGACGGGGATAAAATTCCAGGAAATGAAGGACTTTTCCGAGAGCGAGACCATCAAAGGCGAGGAGGGTGTGCTCGTGGGCAGCATACATCCGAACTCCCCCGCATCCAAGGCCGGTCTGAGGCCGGGGGACATCATACTCGGGGTCAACGGGAAAAAGGTGAACTGTATCTACCAGCATGAACTGCCCGCGACACAGCGCTTCTTCGCGGCGCTCCCCCTGGACAAGGATGCGGAACTGACCGTGTTGCGCGGGGACGAAACGACGAAGGTGAACATCGTCCCCAAAATCCGCGGAAAGCGTGAAGGCGACGAAATGGAATGCAAGGACTGGGGCATGACGGTCAGGGAGATCGAGCCCCTGACGCCCGTTTTCTCGCACTTCAGGGACAGGGGGGTCTTTGTGCTGGGCCTCAAGTACAAAGGCAATGCGAATAAAAGCGGCCTTCAGGAGTACGACATAATCGTGAAACTCGCCGATGTGGAAATCAACAGCCTCGGCGAATTCGAAGCCGAGTACAACGAACTGATAAAGATGGAAAAGGGCCACCGGAAGGTGCTGGTCGAGGTCAACAGGTTCGGCTATCCGCGTTATGTCGTGGTGGATTTCAACAAGGAGCCGGAAGAAGACGAGGAGTAAAATCGGCTGAAGTTTACAGTGACAGTCCCCGATGGCGGCGCAAAAACGGGCAACTTGAGAACCTGAAACCTTGAACCCGCCTGAGGCGGAAACCTTGAACCTTGAACCTTGAACCTTGAACTTTGAACCTGAAACCCCTGGCGGACACACGGAGGCAAAGATGAAAAAGGTTGCGATACCGGTCACTGCGGCGTTGCTTTGCATGATGCTGTTTCTTAACGGATGCGCCGGCACACCCGAAGAAAAGGAAACGGCCAGGGGCCCCAAACAGGTGAACGCGGAAGTTCTGGAACTGGCCAAACAGGTGCTGGCCGTGGTAAAAATCGAACTCGCCGAGCGTGACGAGCCGCTCGACCTGCCGGGCTACGAGCGCATAGAAGGACCGCGCAAGAAAGGAGTCCCGATAGAACTTACCGGGGTGTTTGTGGAGGGCGGACAGTACGTTCTCGTTCCCGATTACGGGATTCCCCTCGATGATTTTGGGAAGGTAACGGTGCACACCTACGACGGCCGCGAGTATGAAGCCGAGCCGCACTCGTATTTCATGGACGCTTCGGCCATGCTTCTCAAAGTGTCGCTCGGCGAGAATGATGAGCCTCCGCCGTCGGTTGTGTTTGAGGAAATCGACCCGTTCAGATTCGGTGATTCCTACCTCGTCGCTCAACTGTTGGAAGAAGACACCGTCATGCGAGTGGCGGTCACGGGCGGCAGCGTCCGGTACCAGAGCGCCGAAGGCGAAGAAGAGGCCGGCCACTTCGGATTCGGTCAACTCGGCGCACTGGTATTGAACCCCGATGGCAAACCCGTCGGATTCGCCGTCTCGGCCAGGATGTGGGACGCGCCTCAAGGCCGCACGTCCTGGCGCGGCGCACAACTCCTGCGGTCGCAGCGCATCTCTTGCGAAGAGATGAAGGAGATGCTCGACTCGCTCGCCGAGACGGTCAAGAAGTCCGTAATCAAACTCGAATTCACCTACCGCGACGAGGACAGCGGCCCTTCCTCTCGATATGACGAATACGGGTCAAAGCCGGAAGAACTCTTCGGGCTCGTTGTCGACCAGAAGGGAACCGTCTTCGTCCCGCAGGACATTGACGAGGCATCGGTGAAGTGCATCGACGAAATCGCCTTCAGGGACAAGGACGGCGAGCGTCATGTGGGAGCCTTTGTCGGGTTGTCGAAAAACTTCGGCGGTTTCGTGGTCAGGTTCGACGAGATGCCGCCGGTCCCGGCGGTCAGGATCTCCCCGGCTGACGGGATGCTCAAGGGCCGGCCCTTCGTCTCGGCCCACATCGTTGAGAAGCGCGGAGAGACCGCCGTGCTCACGCAGTTCAACCGCATTGAAGAGGCCAAGCGCATAGAAAAATCCAGGTACAATACCGACCCGGCATCCCGCGAAGACGCGGGTTGGTCCCTCAACGCGCGCCTGGCGGCCGCAATGGGCGACCTGGCGTTGACCACGGACGGCGGACTTGTCGCCTTCATTTCCGGGATAAAGTATCCTGACGCGTCCAAGACGGGTGACGACGACTGGCGCTACAGGCGCTACTCGCCGGACTACGGCGACACCGCCAGGTATATCCTTTGCTCGCGCATAGCCGACACGCTCGCCGGAGCCGAAGATTGCTTCGAAGAGGACGTCAAGCCCAAAACCAAGCGCGAGGGCAAGAAGGTCGTCTGGCTGGGCGTCGAATACCAGGGCATGAATAAGGACCTCGCCGAGATGATGGGCGTGAAGGGCCCGACCAACAGCGGCGAAAAGGGACTCTTCGTCATTCACGTCTATCCCGATTCCCCCGCGGCGAAACTCGGCCTGAAGAAAGGCGACATACTCCTGGAGGTCATCCCGGAAGGAAAGATTGACCAGAAGAAGGAGTTGAGGGCGTCCGGCACCCACTCCGGCTACGGGAGGTACGGCCCGTCCTGGCGGGACAGGCGCAACTACCTGACCACACTCCTCACGAACATCGGCAAGGAAACCGAAATTGAACTCAGGTACGTCCAGGACAAAAGCGAGAAGACCGCAAAGATAACGCTGGAACTGTCTCCGCCGGACTTTGAAACCGCGGAGAAGTACAAGGACGAAGTCCTCGGCCTGACCGTCAAGAACCTCACCTACGAGGTCCGCTTCTTCGCAAAACTCAATCCCGGCGACAACGCCCTGGTCGTGGACAAGACCGAATCCGGCAGACCCATGCAGGTGGCCCTGTACACGAAGCGCTTCCTTGTGCCGGAAAGGTTCCTCATCCGCAAAATCAACGACGTCGAAGTCAGGGACGTCCGGCACTACAAGACGCTCATGAAGCAATTCCGGGAGCAGAAGAGAGAGTCGCTCACCTTTGTCGTGGAGCACATGGGCGTGAGCATGGTCATGGAGGTCAAGCCCGACTGGAGCGAGGGAGAATAGCCCCACCGAAGGAAGCCATCAAAATGCAGCAAAAAGGGTCAACCCCTTTTGCTGCATTTTCACAATCTCGTCGTGCCGTTCCCGCTTTCTTTATTTCGCTGCGGAGATGAGTTCCCTTTCCTCGTCGCGTTTGCCTTGCATCTTGTGGTGATGCGGCGGCTTGGTAACGAACGTCAACATCATTGCCAGAATGAGCACCCCGATGCCGGTCAGGAACGCGTAAGAGTAATTGCCCGTGGCGTCCTTGACAAGACCGGCGACCCTGGTCAGGACGAACCCGCCGAATCCCCACGCCGTGAAAACTATACCGTAGTTCAGGCCGAAGTTCTTCAGGCCAAAGTAGTCCTTGGTGACGGATGGGAAGACGGACAGGCAGGAGCCGTAGTTGAAGCCTATGAAGATAAACACAAGAATGAACAGCACCGCAGAAGGGCTGCCCACTAAAAACATCATCACTCCCAGCATGACCGCCTGTATAATGAAAACGCTCAGCATCGTCATCGTCCGCCCTATTTTATCGGACAGGAAGCCGGCGATGATGCGCCCCGCGCCGTTGCCGACCGCCAGGAGCATCAGGCAGGCCGTGCCCAGCCACAGCACCCCGAGTTGCTCGGCGGCGTTCTTCACGATGGTCTTGGCCTGACCGATGACCATAAGCCCAACGCCGGCCCCGCAGAAATACATCAGCCACAAGAGGTAAAATTGCGGGGTCGCCATCATTCGCGTCCAGGTCACTTCCTCGCCGTGTACCACAACTTTC
>JAUXGI010000259.1 GCA_030622295.1 Planctomycetota bacterium | reverse complement strand
AATTTCTTCTCCGTGTTCTCTGTGCGCTCTGTGGTGAGATTGCGTTTTCAAAGCATGTCGATGGGGTCTACATCGACGCTGACTTTTGCCGATGAGCGGGACTTGAGGTGGTCGCGCATCTCGGCCAGGAGGCGGCGGATGCCGGCGGAGGTCGGCGTCATCACCAGCATGTGCCAGCGGGCCTTGCCCTCGATGTAGGCTATGGGCGCGGGCGCGGGGCCGACCAGGCGCATCCGTATCTTCGGCTTCAACGCCTTCCGCGCGTTTCCTATCTCAACGATTTTTTCCCTTACCTTGAATTCCTTCTCGCCTTCCACCAGGAATCTCGCCAGGCGGCTGTAAGGCGGGTAGCCGAGTTTGCGGCGGAAGTCCAACTCCTTTCGTGCAAAGTTTTCGTAATCGTGCTTCGCGGCCAGTCGCACGCTGAAGTGGTCCTTGCGGAACGTCTGTATTATCACCCGTCCGCCCAACTTGCCGCGGCCCGTCCTGCCCGATACCTGTGCCAGCAACTGGAACGTGCGCTCGGATGAGCGGAAGTCCGGTATGTAGAGCGCCGTATCGCCCAGCACGACTCCCACCAGCGTGATGTTCGGGAAGTGCAGGCCCTTGGCAATCATCTGCGTGCCGAGCAGGATGTCCACCTCGCCGGAGGCCACCTGCCTGAAGGCGCGTTCGTGACTGGTGCGCGTGGTCATCGTGTCGCTGTCCATCCTCAGCAGGCGCGCATTCGGGAACTCGCGCGCGATTTCGTCCTCTATCTTTTCCGTGCCGATGCCGAAGTAGCGCACCTTCTCGTAGCCGCAGTCGGGGCATTTCCCGGGCACGGGGTACTTCGAGTTGCAGTAGTGGCAGATGAGTTGGTCGCGTTTTTTGTGGTACGTCAGAGTCACGTCGCACTGGCGGCAGCGCATCACCAGGCCGCAGCGCGGGCAGTCGATGTACGTGGCGAAACCGCGCCGGTTGAGGAAGAGCATTACCTGCTCTTTTTTCGCGAGGGTCTCCTTCACCAGGTTGCGCAGGCGGCGCGAAATCAGCGGGAAATGCTTCGTCTCGCGGCCTTCCTCGCGCATGTCCACCAGTTCGACCCGAGGCAGCGGCAGTTTCTCGACGCGTTCGGTCAACTCCAGCAGTTCGTATTTCCGCATAACGGCGTTATGGTAACTTTCCAGCGACGGCGTGGCGGAGCCGAGGATGACGTAGGCGTCTTCGATGCTTGCGCGCATGACGGCGACGTCGCGCGCGTGATAGCGCGGGGTGTTCTGCTGCTTGAAGGACGACTCATACTCTTCGTCGATTACGATGAGGCCGAGCCTCTGCACGGGCGCGAAAACCGCCGAGCGCGGGCCGATGACCACCTGCGCGCGGCCCTCGCGGATGTCCTGCCACTGCGCGTGGCGCTGGGCGTCGCCGAGCATGCTGTGGAGCACGGCCACCGCGTCGAACCTCTGGCGGAATCGCAGCACGGTCTGCGGCGTGAGCGCTATCTCGGGAACGAGCACGATGGCCTGCTTGCCCTGTGCGACGACGCGGTCTATGGCCTGGAGATATACCTCGGTCTTGCCGCTGCCGGTGACGCCGTGCAAAAGCGCCACGCCGAATTTCCCGCTGCCTATCCCCTCCAGAACGACATCCATGGCGCGTCGCTGCTCTTTTGTCAGTTCCAGCGGGAGGGTTCGCTCGACGGCCAACTGGTGATAAGGGTCGGGCACGACGCGCCGCTTCTCCAGTTTCAGGACGCCCTTTCCGGCGAGTGCCTTTATGGAGGCGGTAGAGGCTGAACCCGACTTTTGAGCGAGGTGCTGTGAGGCGACCTCGCGGCCTGCTTCGACGAGCGCCTTGAGAACCGCGGCCTGCTTCGCGCCGCGCTTGCCCAGGCTTTCGATGATCTCGGGCACGTCGGCGGGACTGACCGCCAGCGCGGCGAATTCCACCAGCCGCCCCAGGTTGCCGCGCTTGACGCCGCCGGGAATGGCGCAGTCGAGCGCCTCGCCCCACGAGCAGAAATAGTAGTCGGCGATCCAGCGTGTGAGTTGCAGCATCGAGGCGCTCACCAGGGGTTCCCTGTCGAGCACGCCCATGATATCGCGCAGTTCCTTCCTGCGCGCGATATTGGAAAGCCCCACGCAGTAGCCCACGGTAACGGCCCTTCCGAACGGCACGCGCAGGCGCACCCCGGGGACCACCCGCTCCGCCAGGCGCTCCGGTATCCGATAAGAGGACACCTTGTCCACGGGTCTGTTGACCACCACCTCCGCGACGCGCGCCTCCGTGGCGGCGGGATGTTGCAGGGTGCCGGATGTGTTTTGCGCAGTCACTGTGATTTGCCGTGTCTTATGCTTTCTTTTCCAGGAATGCGATGATTGCTTTCTCGATATAGTATACCAGCGTCCATTTTTCATTTCAAAAGCATTTCTACTGTCACCAAAAGGGGTCTGACCCCTTTAGGTGACAGTAGCCCCCCGGCATCGCGGAAAATCGTTGACTTTGCGCGCCGGTTGTGGTCTAATGTGTCAAAAAGCCTAGGAATACCGTCCCACAATATGGTTCAAAGATACTCAGGAGATGTCATCATGGCGGTGGATGTGAGTCGTCGCGGAGATATTCTGGACGTGCGTGACGCGGCATACGTGCTGAAGGTTCGTCCGAGCGCGGTGCTGGATGCGCTTGAGCGTGACGACCTGCCCGCCCGGCGGATATCGGGCGAGTGGCGCTTCGAGCGTGAGGCGCTGAAGAACTGGCTCGGCGAGGGTTCATCGGCCCGCTATGCACCCCTGTTTGCCTACCACCTGACCCCGTTCAACATCGAACACCACAGCAACGTGGCGCACTGGCGAATCTGTTGACGTTATCCCTCCGAATTATCATGCGGGGACTGTGCGTCCGGAGGCCCACTCGCGCAACTCGTTTATCTTCTCGGCCATGACTACCGAGAGGGGCGAGGTGGCGCTGATTTCTTCAAGGATGCGTTCGGTTGTAAGGCGGGTCTTCTCTGCAAACGCGCTGTAGAGCGCCGAGACGATAGCGCCTTCTATCTCGGCCCCGCTGAAGCCTCCGCTTGCCTCCGCCAGGACCTGCAGGTCGAACAGGGCCGGGTCGCGTTTGCGCTTCTCCAGGTGGATGGAGAATATCGCGGCGCGGTCTTCCGGCTCCGGCAGGTCAACGAAGAATATCTCGTCGAAGCGTCCCTTGCGCAGCAGTTCCGGCGGGAGTT
>JAUXGI010000076.1 GCA_030622295.1 Planctomycetota bacterium | reverse complement strand
CTCAGGCGTGCCCGTGCCCGGGGCAAACGACGGGTCGAACACGTCCATGTCGATGGTCACGTAGACGTTCCGGGCCAGCGTATCGACGGCGCGCTCGCGCCATTCGGGCATGTTGCGAATCTTCTCGGCGAAGAAGGTGCGCACGTCTTCGCCGTTCAGGGCCGGTATTTCCTCCTCGGAGATGCTCCGGATGCCGACCTGCGTTACGGGGCAGGTCTCCAGGATGCGCGCCATGACACATGCGTGGCTGTATTTCGTTCCGCCGTAGGTGTCGCGCAGGTCGCTGTGGGCGTCGAGTTGCAGCACGCACAGGTCCTCGTACTCCCGCGCATGTGCCCGCACCAGGCCCGCCGAAATGGAGTGCTCGCCGCCGAGGCCGACGACGAACTTGCCCTCCTTCAGCAGTTCCGAACAGACGCGCTCGATTCCGGCATGGACCGCCTCCTCGGACTCGGGGATTTGAAGCGGTTCACAGGTGTGAATGCCGATGGTTGAGGTATCGCACCACAACTCGTCATCGAACAATTCCATGTTCTGCGACGCCTCGATTATGGCGCGCGGTCCGCGGGCCGCGCCCTTCCCCCACGTCGTTGTGCCCTCGTAGGGTATGGGAACCACCACGACACGCGCCCTGTCGAAGTCGCTGAACTCCGGCTCAAGCGCGCCGAAATTGTCCGGTGTCTTTTCGCTCATGTGAATCAGAGACTCCAATCAGACGGAAGTGGACGAGGGGGTCTGACTCCCCGAGCGCGGTTACGACGCTCACGGCAACAGTATCGCCGCGGCAACGACGGTCGTCCAGCAGCCGTTCTTCCTGCCGTAGGCCGACTGTGTAACATTGCGGGTTCGCACTATTTTGCCGCTGATCTTCCATATCTCACGCTTTTTGTCCCAACTTGCATCCGGGTCAAAGTGAACGCCGAGGATGGTCGCAAGCATCGAAGCCGCCAGGTCCTCCGCATAGTCCCCCACGGCCCGATTGGTCTGGCCGAACGAGTGATGTTCCGACAGGTATCCGTAGGACTCCCTCTCCTTCGGGATGGCCAGGCCCACCGATGCGGCTATGAGCCTGCGCGCTTCGTCGGTCTCGTTACGGCTCATCACCACGTAGGTAATCTGGCCGCTCTGTAATTCTTTCAGACCCTTTTCGCGCGAGATGAGTTTACAATGCGGCGGATAGATTGATGAAACCTGCACCAGGTTGAGGCGGGCGATGCCGGCGTTTCGCAGCGCTTCCTCGAAACTGCTCAACTTCTCCTTGTGAAAGCCGACACCCTTTGTTAGGAAAACCTTCGTCGGTGTGAACATTCTCCTTCACCTCCCTCCAATGAGGTCATTAGCCTTTCGTGGCAGCCGCCACCCACGTTGGGTCATTTTGTAACATACGGTACGCTGAAAGATGACACATGCGCTCCGGCGCATGAAAGCCAGATATGATATGTAACACCCGCCCTCCATGCAACGAAAAAATCTCCCCTGGAAAAGATACTCTCAACCCGTATAATCCGCATGGTTCGAACCTTCAACGGAGGGCATCATGACGTCACGATACTGGACGGATTTGAAGAATTACCTGGAAGCGGAGGCTGATGGGCGCGGCTGGCTCAAGGAGAGAATCGTGGTGACCGCCCGCGCACTGTCAGGACTCGAGGCCATCGGCCGCCCGTCGCACGACGACTATCCGCTGCTCAAGGGCAAGGAAAGCATTGTCGAGGCGGTCCTTAAGGATGCACGCGGACACGCCTTCACCGACACGCCGGGCCACTTCAGGGGCACGATCGAAGACGTGCTCGCGCTGCCGCTTTCGGACAACTATGAACGGGCGATATTCATCGCAACGCTGAATGCCGTCCTTCGCAAGGCGGGCCTGATAGAGGGGACCGTCCACTGCAAGGACGACGCGCCCGTGGAGTGCGCCAGGGAACTCGCCGCTTACGTCGCAAGGGAGTTCGGGTCTCCGAAAGTCTTTCAGGTGGGCTATCAGCCGCGCATGGCCGAGGAGTTGTCGCAAAGATTTGATTTCCGGATAACCGACATGGACGCCGACAATATCGGCAAACAGGTCGGCAAGGCAAGAATAGAACCCGACTCCGCCGCCACTGCCCCGAACATCGCGTGGTGTGACGTCATAATTGCGACCGGCACTACCTTCGCAAACGACACCGCGCAGAAACTGGTTGACTGCGGGGTGCCGGTTATCTTTTACGGCGTCACCTGTGCCGGTGCCGCGCACGTGCTCGGCCTCACACGCTTCTGCACGAAAGCGACATAACCGACAAGACCCGCCGCCGCGCCGTTTTCGCCTGCATTTCTTACTAACCCGCATTTCTTACCACGGGAGGGACGAGGCTCGGGGAGTCAGACCCCCGATTCGCCAAACGGCAACGGGCATCGGGCAACAGGCAATCCACCTGAGGCGGGCGTGCTCAGGTTGCTCAGCGCGGGTGAAGTGCAAATGGGAAGGATTATGTGTCTCTCACCTCGAGGTGGAGCGGTTTCACGTAGGGGGCGCACTCCTTGCAATGGCCTATTTGCAGGCCCTTGCACCCGTCGCAGTATTTCTTTCCACAGTTGAGGCAGATTGAGAGGGTGTCGCGGACTTCGTTGCAGACTTCGCACACTTTATACAACGGCGACATTTCCTGAATCAACTGTCTGAGCGCTTCCTCGCCGCCGATAAAGAGGTCTCGCGAGGCGTTTACGGTGCGTCCGAGGCCCTGGAAGAGGGCAGTGGACTGGCGCAGGAATTCCTTGCGTTCGTCGTCCGATTTTGCGGCGGCGATTTTTTCCGCAAGGGCCTTGTGCTGCTCGAGTGTGCGCTTGGCGTTGGCGCTCAGTTCGCGGTGCCTGTCGGCGAGTTCGCTGAACTTCTCTTCGAACTGAGGCATTTCGTCCTTGAAGCGGCGGACCTTGCTCACGTCTTCGCTGGATTCGTCCGCGGCGGCGGCCCAGCGTTTTTCCATTGCTTCCAGAGTCCGCTCCACTGCGGCGCGTGTTGATTCCTGGTGGTCGCGGAGAGAGCCGGCGAATTCCTGGAGGCGATTCTGAATCGTCCGGATTTTCTCGCTGAAGGCGTCAAGTTCGGTACGGGTGCTCCTTGTTGCGCCGACAAGGGCCGTATCGAGCCGCTTTTCGAACTCGCCGACCCGTGCGTCAAGCGCCTTCAGCGCACCGGTTGCGTCCTCTGCGATTCGAGCGCCCTCTTCAATCCTGGCGTTGAAGCCGGAAGCCGCCCCCTGCTGGACCTTGTCCATATCGGCGCGGAGTTCCGAAAGGTCCTTCTCGAAGCGCTCTCGCAGCAGGGTGGACGTTTCGTCCATGCGATGGGAGATTTCACTGACGCGCTTTTCGAACACACGGTACAGATACGCCAGGGCTGCGAAGAATATTACTACGTAGATTATACCCAGTATTTCTGGAGGGAGCATTTCGATTCCCCAGGAAAAAACCGATGATGTGGATGTCCACGACCCTTTTGGGGTCCGTAACGTCAGCCCCGTTGCAGGGTCTTCTTGTCAATTTGACCCAGGGTGACTTCCAGGGTTTCCTCTTTGCCGGCACGGAGCACGGTTATGCGCACCTTGTCGCCTTCCCTGCGCGACTGTATCTGCTTGCGCAGGTAGCCTACGCCGGCGTTCGCGTAGCCGGAGATTTCAGAGCCGTCTATGCTGATTATGACGTCGCCTGCCTTAATGCCGTCGCGCAAGGCGGGGCTCGAATCCATCACACTCTGGACCTGCACGCTTGTCCCCGAGGGGTCGGTGTTCATCCGGATGCCAAGATAGGCTACCATTTCCCCGGCCGGCCTTTCAATCTTATCTACCAATTGCTCGACTGTGTACCTTATTTGGGGGTCTTCGGTCGTGCGGGCGGTTTCCTTCAAGTACTTCAGCGCGGTTGCTCCCAACTTGTCCAGTTCCGCCTCCGCGTTCTGGCGTACCTTATACTCCCCGCTTCCCAGTTCTTCTATCCATTTCCTGATTTTCTCCTCCGTTTTCTTGTCAACTTCCTTTTGCCCGGGTATGCTGACCTTGAAGGAGACAGGGGGAGGTTCGACGGGTTTTTCGTGAAGATTCTCTATTTTCAGGTCGGCCCGCTTTTTGAGTCCCTCCAGGAGATTCTTGTTGATTGTGTACATGCTCTTGAGGACGTGTTCGCCCTCATTCAGTTTCTCCAGGCCGAACAGCGTCTCCATGAACACGATGTCGTCGTGTCTTGCGCCGGGCTGGAGTCTTATCAGGTTTGACCCGCGAAGACCGGCCGCGGTAACGGACTTGTTCATATCCATTGCGGCCACTTTCTTGCCTTCTCCGGTCTGAAGCGTGAGTTTCCACCCCAGTCCGTAATCCTCCTCGACATTTCGGGTGGAGACGGGATTGAACACCGTGACGGGTTTCTTGCCGTAATTTCGGAAGACGAACCGTACCCCTATTATTTCATGGGGACTGAACTCATCGCGGAACAGCCTCACGTTGGCGTACAGGCCGTCCACGACCCCTATGCGTTTAAGCGCCTCTGCCGCGCGTTCAACGGGGGCGCCCTCGGCGGATTCCTGCAGGTCGATTAGCGGCTGGATGGCATCCTCGCCCCTTGCCACGAGACCGTCGGCCGCTTTCGATGCGGCTTCAGCATCGTCGCCCTTGAGTGCTTTGATAAGGTCCTCTACCGGTGCAGGGTCGGTCTTTTCGGCGGGGGGCGTTTCGGCGTCAGGCGCAGGGGGCTCCTGCGGCTCGTCTCCCGACAGCATTTGCCGCCCCGCCAGGAGCACGAGCAGGCCGAGCAATATGTATATTATTCGTGTGCGAGTTCGCATTTCAAGGCTCCTGAATGTGAAACACCAAGCAGGTATCCAAAAATTTCGCGCTCGGGGAGTCAGATCCCTCCCGTCGGCCCCTCCTTCGTCGGGATAAACTCCTGACCCCCTCGCGGTGCACACCGTTTGAACACCTGCTCAGGGGGAAACGGATGCCGCGGTTACACCAGTTCGCGGAACTTGCCGAGCAGTTCCTTGAAAACGGGCCCGGGTTTGCCGTCATTGATTACCCGGCCGTCGATCTTGACGGCTGCTATCAGTTCCGCCGCGGTCCCACACAGAAACACCTCATCGGCCACGTACAGGTCAAAGCGCGTTATGTTCTCCTCCCGGACCTCTGTGCCGGACTCATGCGCGATTTCCATGATAGTGTCGCGGGTGATGCCTTTCAATATGCCGGCGCTGGCGGGCGGGGTCTTAAGCACGCCGTTCTTCACCAGCAATATGTTGTCGGCAGAGCACTCGCAGACGTAGCCGTCGAGGTTGAGCATCACCACTTCACGGACGTTGGCCTGGTGGCCTTCCATCTTGGCCATGATATTGTTCAGGTAGTTCAATGACTTTATACGTGGGCTGAGGGCTTCTTGATGGTTTCTCGGGGTGGCCGCGGTGATGAGTTCCAGACCCTTCTCATATATCTCGGGGGGATAGAGTTGTATCTTGTCGGCGATGATTACGACTGAGGGCCTCACGCACAACTTCGGGTCCAATCCCAAATCCCCTATCCCGCGGGTTACAAGAAGACGGACGTAGCCATCCTTGATGTCGTTTACTTTGAGCGTATCCTCCATCGCCTTTATAACCTCTTTCTTGCTCATCGGAATCCTGATTCCGATGGCACGGGCGCTCTCGAACAGCCTGTCGATGTGCTCCACGCATTTGAATATCTTGCCGTTGTACATCCTGATGCCTTCAAAGACCCCGTCGCCGTAAAGCAGTCCGTGGTCGAACACCGATATCTTCGCATCTTCTTTGTCGTACAGTTTCCCGTCTATGTATATTTTCAACATGTCGGCTCCCCGTATCTGCACATTATATGAAAAGAGTTACAACGTCATCCGAAGATGGCGCACTCACAGCGGTTTTACGGTTTTGGGGGGATTATAGGCCGTCCTGAAAAACCTGTCAAGGCTTTTGCGCTGCCTTCTAATACGCGGGACGGGAGCAGAAATTCGAGAAAATGGCTCGTGCAGTTGCCGCCCGGGTCTGCCGCAGCGGCACGTCGAGTGTCTCACGCGGCAACCCCGTTGGTTCCCATCGCAGGATTATCCCGCATTTCTCACCACGGCTCGGGG
>JAUXGI010000335.1 GCA_030622295.1 Planctomycetota bacterium | reverse complement strand
CCGGGGACAGTCCCGAATCTACGAGCTGGCCCGCTTCGCGGCCTGCGCTCCGTAATTCTGGGACAGTCCCCATCCGCACCTGTTTCTCGATATTTATGTCGAACCGCTTAGTTGCCATGAAACATGAAACTTCCGTGAATTACAGTGTGAAGCGCCGCGTGCTCGTGTGCCTGAACTGGCTGGAGTAGAGTTTCTTGTACGTCGGGCATGTTTTCACCAGTTCGTCATGTGCCCCGACTCCCATCATTTTTCCTCCGTCCAGAACGATTATCTTGTCCGCGTGCATCACCGTGGTCAGTCTGTGCGCGATGACGAAGGTCGTCCGGTTTTCCATGAGCCTGTTCAGCGCCTCCTGCACCAGCATCTCCGATTCGCTGTCCAGCGATGATGTCGCCTCGTCCAGTATCAGTATCCGCGCGTTCTTCAGTATGGCGCGCGCTATGGTGATGCGCTGTCTCTGCCCGCCGGACAGCCGCACGCCCTGTTCGCCGACCACCGTGTCGTAGCCGTTTTCCAGTTCGTTTGCGATGAAGTCGTGGGCGTTGGCCGCCTTTGCCGCGGCGATGATGTCTTCTTCCGTGGCGTTGCGCTGCCCGTAGAGGATGTTGTCGCGGATGGAGGAGTGGAACAGGAACGGCACCTGGCCCACGATGGCTATCTGCGACAGGAGCGAGCGGGAGGTGGCGCCTTTCACATCGTGCCCGTCGATTTTCACGGAACCATTTTGTACGTCGTAGAACCGTGGTATGAGGTTGAGCAGAGTCGTTTTTCCCGCGCCGCTGGGGCCGACCACGGCCACCATCTCGCCGGCCTTTACCGTCAGGTCTATGTCCCTGAGAACCGGCTCCTCGTCATACGAGAAGTCCACGTGGCTGAAAACGATGTCCTTCTGGAACGGCGGCAGCGGCTTCGCGCCGGGTGTGTCCTTTATCGTCGGCCGCAGGTCTATCAGTTCGAATACCCTGGATGCGCCAGCCATCGACTCCTGCAGTTTGTTGTATGCCTTGACCAGGGACCTGATGGGGGCGTGCATGAAGGCGGCCGTTCCCGCGATTACGACGATGCTCCCCGCGTTCAGTCCCCAAAGTTGCCTGATGAGGATATAGCAGCACAGCAGCACCAGGACGGCCGCGCCGCCGTTGCTGGCCAGCGACGTGAAACTGTTGCTTGCGGCCTTGCCGCGAACCACGCGCATGAACTTCCTGAAGTAGCCTTCGTTCTCGCGCCGGAACGCCTGTTTTTCCACGTCTTCCGTATTGAAGGCCTTGACGATGCGGATGCCGGTGAATGCCTGGTTGATGGTCTGGGTGGCTTCCGCCTGTCGCTTCAGGCTTTTCCGGGAATGCTTGCGAATGCTCTTCCCGATGGTCCTTACCGGCAGGACAAGGACCGGCAGCGCCACGAATATTATCAGGCCCACCTGCCAGGAGGTCAGGAATATCAGCGTCATTCCGACAAGTATCAGCGCGGGCTTTTCGATTATGTCGCCCAGCATGAAATCGACGGACTTCTGAGCGACCAGAATGTCATTGGTCAGCCTTGAGAGCAGGTCCCCGGCCTTGCGCCTGTCGTAGAAGTCCAGCGAGAGGTCCAGCAGGTTGTTCGCCGCGTCGCACCTGAGGTCCACGTATGTCCGCCCGAGTATGTATTGATGGAAATATGTCCGCAGGAACGAGGCTATCGACATGCCGACGGAGAGGACCAGCAGAGAAATGACCAGGGGTAGTGCGATTTCCCATGCGGGCTTTTGTACGAACTGGTTTATGAAAGGTTCGCCCAGGATGAGCCGCCCGCCGCTGAACCCCGCGAACGCGAAGGAGAAGAGCAGTGTCAGGGCGAAAAACAGTTTGTAATGCCAGACGTAACGCAGCACCCTCGAATAAGTGTGGAGCAGCCCGCGACGCTTTAGCGCCCACCGGAGGCCGAAAAAGGCGGCCAAACACAGCGCCGCTAGCGCGCCTGTACAGGCGGACAGTTTGAGCGGGTTTGCCAGCAGGTCCAGCAATGTGTCCAGGATTTTGCTTTTCATGGCCGTGTCAGTAAGCGGTCTTGCTTATGAAGCCCTTGTAGAGCGTCATTATGAGTATCTTGATGTCGAACCAGATGGACCAGTTTTCTATGTAGTATATATCATACTGGATGCGTTTCACAAGCGAGGTATTGCCGCGCCAGCCGTTCACCTGCGCCCAGCCGGTAATTCCCGCCTTCATCTTGTGCCGCAGCATGTAGCGCGGAACTTCTTTTTTGAAGTCCTCTATGAATACCGGCCGTTCGGGCCGCGGGCCGACCACGCTCATGTCGCCCTTCAGCACGTTTATGAACTGCGGCAGTTCGTCCAGGCTCGTCTTTCGCAGGAACGTGCCGAACCTTGTGCGGCGCGGGTCGTTCTCCTTCGCCCACACCGCGCCGGTCTTCTCCTCCGCGTCGAGGCGCATCGTGCGGAACTTCAGTATGT
>JAUXGI010000281.1 GCA_030622295.1 Planctomycetota bacterium | reverse complement strand
GGGGAGCATTAAAGAATTGCTGGTCAGGCCCGATGCGCAGGCTTTAGCGAGGGGGTCAGACGCTGAGGAGCCCCGACTTGTCGGGGCGGGAGAGGGTCTGACTCCCCGAGTGTACCCTTTTACCGGCAATTCTTTAATGCTCCCTTGACACTGGAGAATGATGAAAAAGTCAGTTATAATTGCTTCCGTTGCGATGGCACTCGGCGTCCCCGGGCTGTACCTGGCGTGCCGTGCGGCGGGGTTCTGTCCGCTCCACGGGATTGGCTCGTCCCCGTCGGGGGGGCGCGACGCGGCGACCCGGGGCCCCGCACCGCGCGTGCCGGACCCGCCCGACTCCCAAAGGTGGTTCCACTACCCCCGGGCCGACGGCGCCTTTCAATCATATTACGAAAGCACGCTGCCGCCCGAGAAGATGACCGGAGCTATGAAGAACCTTATGCTTAAGCAGGGATGGAAAATAGACGAACTATGGACCAGTGCGGTCGGCGCGGAGCGGGAAGGACACACGCTGATATTCCGCGCGCGCGGCTGGCAATGCGACATATTTATAAACGAATTGCGTGACGGCTGCGACGTGACCGTCAGTCTGCAACCGGTGGCACACTTGAAACCCGAGTCCGCCTCAGGCGGATGAAACCCGAAACCTGGAACTCCAGACACTCTGCGGGAGCGCCCCATGAAGAACCAAATAGCAATCCTCGTGGCGATTGTAATAGGGCTGATAGCGGCCGTCCTCATATACGGTTTCATAAGCGGGAGCACTCCCGGCGGCGGTGACGGGGGGGGCGAAGTCGTCATCATTGTTGCGGGCAAGAATCTCAAGCCGGGCCGGGCGCTTCGCCCCGGCGATTGGGACACCGCCGCCATACCCCGAAGCATCTACAACCGGGCCGGCCACGTACTCATCAGAAAAGAGCAGATTGGCGCGTACGACGGTCAAATACTGACCCGGCAATACCGTGAGGGGATGTATCTTTCGCCGCTCACGTTCAAGAGCAAGGGTTCGCCGGAGGACTTCGAGGTTGAGCCGGGCAACCGCGCCGTCACCATAGACGTAGACGACATCAGCGGCGTGGCCGGATTGATAAGGCCCAAGGACCGCGTTGATGTCGTCATAGTCCAGCGCCTGAGCAGGGCGATATCACGGCGACGGCCCACCGGAGGCGGCCCGCAGCCGCCCGCGCAGAAAGGCGAGCGCCTGCAGTTGACGGTCTTCCGAAACGTCCTGGTCCTGGCCACCGGCCGCCAGACCACGACCCTCGACATCGGCAGCGTCCGCCGTGGCGGCTACGAGACCATTACCTTTGAATTGCCCGATGAAAAGGCGCTTGTGCTGTCCAGCGTGCAGAAGTTCGCGCGAGTCACCCTTTTGCTTCGCAGCAAGAACGAACTTCCCGGCGAGGACATTGAGGTGGAAGTGGACAGTGCCGACCTGCTTGAGGCGCTGAAAGTGCTGGGGGCCCGTAACGGCGAAGCGCCGCCGGGCCGCGCGGATTAGTCACGTCAATTTTTCAGGCGAGTCACAATGGCCAAACTGATAGTCATCGACAAGGACGGCAACCAGACGCACTTCCCGTTCGAGAAGGACAGGATAACAATCGGCAAGAGCCACTCGAACGACGTCATCCTTGACAAGCCGGAGATCAGCCGCGAGCACTGCGTAATCGAGCGGGACGGGTCGGGTTGCAGGGTTACGGACCTGAACAGCGCCAACGGCACCTTCGTCAACGGCTCCAGGATTCAGGGCGGCAGCGTTCTCAAGGACGGCGCGCGGCTGGGTGTGGGCACTTTCCTGATAATGTTCAGGTCCGACTCAACCCGGCGGGTCTCTGCCGGGGCACCCGCCGGTGCTCGGGCGCAGGTCCCGGTCGCGGAGCCGGCTGCGAAAAAGACCTCCCGCGAGCCGCGCCCACCGGCGGCCGGCGCGAAAACCCTGGCCGGATACAAGGAAAGAATCCACAAGATGCTGCTCGAGGGCGTCGACCTCAAGAAGGTCGATTTCGCCAAGCACTCGCAGGAGGAACTGAAGCAAAAGACGCGCTCCACAGTCGAGGCCATCGTCAAGAACGCAATGCCCGACCTCCCCACCGAAATCGACCGCGAGCAGTTGATAAAGGATGTGGTTGACGAAGCCGTGGGGCTGGGGCCGCTGGAGGAGTTCCTTGCTGATGATTCAATAACCGAGATAATGGTCAACAACTGGGACAGGATATACATCGAGCGCCGCGGCAAGATAATCAGGACCGACAGGCAGTTCACCAACAACCAGCAGGTGATGTCCATCATCCGCCGCATCATCGCGCCGATAGGGCGGCGGATTGACGAGAGTTCGCCGATGGTTGACGCGCGCCTGAGCGACGGCAGCCGCGTCAACGCCATCATACACCCGCTCACCCTCACCGGCCCGACTCTGACGATACGGAAGTTCTCCCGCGACCCTTTCAAGGTGATGGATTTGATACGGTTCGGCACTCTGAACAGGGAGATGGCGGATTTCCTGAAAGCGGCCGTCAGATACAAGCAGAACATGCTGATTTCCGGCGGGACCGGTTCGGGAAAAACGACGCTGCTCAACGTCGTGTCGCTGTTCATCCCGCGCGACGAGCGGATAGTGACCATTGAGGACTCCGCCGAGTTGAAACTGAACCAGGAGCACGTGGTGTCGCTGGAGGCCAAACCGCCCAACATCGAGGGCAAGGGCGAGATACCGATACGCAAACTGGTGATAAACAGCCTGCGCATGAGGCCGGACAGGATAATCGTGGGCGAATGCCGCGGGGCCGAGGCGCTGGACATGCTGCAGGCGATGAACACCGGCCACGAAGGCTCGCTGACCACGCTGCACGCCAACTCCGCCCGGGACGCGCTCAACAGGCTGGAGACCATGGTGCTGATGGCCGGCATGGAATTGCCGATTCGCGCCATTCGCGAGCAGGTCGGTTCGGCCGTGCATCTCATCTGCCAGATTTCGCGCTTTTCCGATGGCTCGCGCAAGGTGAGTAAAGTGACGGAGGTTTCGGG
>JAUXGI010000256.1 GCA_030622295.1 Planctomycetota bacterium | reverse complement strand
GCCAGACCCTCGCCCAGACCGTGAAGTTCCTCGTAGTCCTGCGAGTGAAGCACGATGACGGATATCCGAGCGTCGGGATTGTAATACTGTATGAACGGGACCTGTACCTCGGCGGAGTGTTCCTGCGAATGTGCGACGGCGTCGAATTCGACCATCGGGCAATGGCGTATTATCTCGCTGTTAAGTTCGGGGCACGTCTCGACGGCCCCCAGGGGCGTTTCCCAGGCATCATCCGGCGACAGCGCGATGTCCGCCCCGGCTGTACGGTGCTTGGGAGCAAGAATAAGAACCCTGTCCGGAATCCGCACGCGCGAATAGACCGCGCCCGCCACATGTCCCGAATAGACATAACCGGCATGTGGAGCGACGAGACCCGCGCATTTCTCCTTTTCTTCATGCCCTGCATCGTATCGCTTGATTTCGGCGAGCAAGTTCTCCCGATTGCCGGGGTAGAACTGTCCGGCCCATGCCGCTGGTCTGGTACTCATGACGTTCTCCTCCCTGAATGTCATTATGTCGGACGCTGACGTTACCCCTGCAAGCCGCCCGTGTCAAGGGCAATCACCCTAATAACACACAAAGGGGTCTGACCCCTTTGTGTGTTATTAGAATGTGAGTGAAATGGCTTGCAACGATTTGGCGCCCCTCGTATAATCGCCGGGAAATGCCGCGCCGGAGAATCATTGTGCGGCGACGATAAATAGGGCTCGCGCGCATGAAGTTGAATGAATTAACGACCGCCTTGCTCAAGAAGGCGATACGGCTGTATCTTGACATCGCTTACGATAAGCCTGAGGACCGCCAGAAGCACTGGCCCGGACTGCGTCTTGATGAAGGGATGCAGGGGCGGGAACTGCTGGCGCAGTTTATCGACGAGAGCCACTACACCGAGGACGTACTGTCGCAACGGTATGTCCTGCGCCTCGGCAACCGGCGTTATCCCCACATGAAGTTGGTGGTCGAGGAATTCGTCATCCCGAACCGGTATTATGTGGCCGTGGATACGCACGATCAGTTGCCGGTCAGGCCCGATGACCCCGAGTATGCTGCGTGGCAGGAACTGCGCAGATTCAACCGGGACGTAAAGGAGGCCATCGAGGAGAAGTGGACCGCCGAGGGTGTGCCCACGATGTACGTCGTGCGCACATCGACTCAGAACAGAGTGCGCCGTACAAAAACGCTGAAGGAAGCGCGCATACTGGTAGTCGACGATGAGAGGGAGATGGGCGAGACCACGAAGATGATGCTGGAGTCGGGCGGCTACCGCGTAAGGCTGGCATCCTCCGGGCAGGTCGCGCTGGACTTGATAAAGGAATCGTGCCCGGACCTGGTCCTGCTGGACGTTGATATGCCCGACATGGACGGCTACGAGGTCTGCCGGCACATCAGGCGGAATCCCGAAACGTGCAAACTGCCGATACTGCTGGCCACTTCAGGCCCTGGCGAGATGATATATACGCTTGATGCGGACTGCTTCCTGGCAAAGCCGTTCAACAAAAACATCCTGCTGAGGTTCGTCTCTCACGTATTGCAAAGCAGGAAACGCAAAGGTTAAAATATCGCAGGAGCGCGTTTCGCGTCTCAGGTTTCAGGGGGCCGTCGAAAGACGCCGGGCACCTGAAACCTGAAACTTGCCTGTCCCGAGCGTAGCGATGGAAAACCTGAAATCCCTTCTCGGTGCCTGATTGGTGGAATAGTTATGACGCCCGACGACAAGCATCTTGATTTCGAGAAGCCGATAGACGACCTCACCAAGCGCATAGAGGACCTGGAGGAGTTCGCGGCCAGGAAGAACATCGACTACTCCGACGAGATAGCAAGGCTGCGCAGCCAACTGGTCGAGACGACCCGCAGTATTTTCAGCAACCTGAACGCGTGGCAGAAGGTGCAACTGGCGCGCCATCCACAGCGCCCCGTGACCTCGGACTACATCAGCATGTTCGTCCAGGACTTCGTGCAACTGTACGGAGACAGGCTCTACCGTGACGACCCGGCAATCATCTGCGGCATGGGCCGGCTTGGGGGTGAAAACGTGATGATCGTGGGCCACCAGAAAGGCAAAGGCCCGCGCGAGCAGGCGCTGCACAACTACGGCAGCCCCCACCCCGAGGGATACCGCAAGGCCCAGCACAAAATGAAACAGGCCGAGAAATTCGGCCTGCCCGTCATCTCGTTCATCGATACGCCCGGCGCGTTTCCGGGGGTAGGCGCCGAGGAACGCGGCATCGCCATGTCCATTGCCGTAATGCTGGAGGACATGAGCAGCCTGCGCGTTCCTGTAATCTGTGTGGTCATCGGCGAAGGCGGCAGCGGCGGCGCGCTCGGTATCGGCGTCGGTGACAGGCTGTTGATGATGGCAAACGCCTACTACTCTGTGATACTGCCCGAAGGCTGCTCCGCAATCCTCTGGAAGAACGCGGACAAGAAGGCCGAGGCATCCGAGGCGCTCAAGTTGACCGCGCCGCATCTGCTTGACCTGGGCATCGTGGACGAGGTGATACCCGAGCCCCTCGGCGGAGCGCACAGGAACTACAAGGAAAGCGCCGAAAACGTCAAGCAGGCAATCCTGCGGAATCTCCACGAGGTCAAACTCATGTCCACGGAAGAATTGCTGGAAGAGCGTTATAGGAGGCTGCGCAAGATAGGCGTTTTCCTGGAGGGTGGCGACCCCGGGTGAAAGACCGCAGGGGAGTACACAAGGGTTTCAAGTGTTGCGAGGGGGTCAGACGTTGAGGAGGAGCCCCCGATTTATCGGGGGCGACGGGAAAGGGCCTGACTCCCCGAGCCGACTGAAACCTGAAACTCGAAGCCTTTTGCTTCTTGCCGATAAAAAAAAAGGAAGAACCCGGCAGAGCCGGGTCTTCCGGAGACTTTCTCCCGTTGCTCCGACCATCTCCTCCCTTTTGGCCCCGATTGAACCCGCTGGAGAAACCGCAAACCTGCGGGGGGCCGGCCTTGCCTGCCTTTTTCCTTTCACGCCTTCTGTCCTCGGAAACCGTTGCCGATGATATCGAAAGCGGGAAGTAGAAAAGCAATCTGTGGCCCCTATCTGTTGAATCCTGCTCTGGACCTCCGAGCAGGGCGCTTGGGACCGCCATGTGTCCCAATGTGTTCCAGCACATGGGCGGCAAGGCGCGTCGTCATCTCCGCGTGATCCTCCAGCGTCTCCCGCAGCCTGTGGACACTGTCGCTCGGTTCCATGCTTTCCAGGCTGAACGCCGCGTTCAACTTTATCTGTGC
>JAUXGI010000360.1 GCA_030622295.1 Planctomycetota bacterium | reverse complement strand
GATCCGCAAGGTGACAGTCCCCTTCTACGAGCCGACCCCGATAAATCGGGCCCGGCTCCGTAAAGGGGACAGTCACCATTGCTTGCGGTCCGACCCAAACCACCAGCAATTCTAGAGCGGTTTTTATTTTCCCCGGATATCGTGTATAATAGGACGTACGTTTAACCCGTAGAGGGAGCGAACAATGCCGAAGGAAATATGCAAGAGAGACGGGCGCGTCGTGCCGTTTGACACGGGCAAGATACGCGCGGCCATCGAGAAGGCGCTGAAAGCCGTGAGCGGCGACGCCTCCGCCGCAAAGAGCCTCGCCGACTCCACGGTCAAACTGGTGGAGCAAAACACCGGCACCGAAACGCCCACCGTGGAGTGCGTCCAGGACGCGGTCGAGAAGACCCTCATAGCCAACGGCGAGGCGGAGGCGGCCAAGGCATACATCCTTTACCGGCGCGAGCGCGCGGAGGTCCGCGCGGCAAAGAAACTCATCGGCGTCAGTGATGATTTGAAACTCTCCGTCAACGCCGCCTGCGTACTCGAACGCCGCTACCTCATCAAAGACGACCGCGGCGACATTGTCGAAACACCGGGCGAGATGTTCCGCCGGGTCGCGCGGGCCGTGGCGCAGGCGGATGTAAACTACAGAAGCGCCGCAGACACCGAGAAGGCGGAAGAGGAATTCTATGAACTCATGACCCGCTTCGAATTCCTGCCGAACTCCCCCACCCTGATGAACGCCGGCACGGAGATGGGCCAGTTGTCGGCGTGCTTCGTACTGCCGGTCGAGGATTCAATCGAGGGCATCTTTCGCGCCGTCGGCGAGATGGCGCTCATCCACCAGTCGGGCGGCGGGACGGGCTTTTCATTCTCGCGCCTGCGGCCCAGGGGCGACATGGTCCGCTCGACCCACGGCGTCGCCTCCGGACCGGTCTCCTTCATGAGCGTGTTCGATTCCGCCACCGAGGTCATCAAACAGGGCGGGCGCAGGCGCGGCGCCAACATGGGCCTGCTCCACGTCTCCCACCCGGATATCATGGAGTTCATCACGTCAAAGGTCGGCGGCGGCGGACTGCGAAACTTTAATATCTCGGTGGCCGTTGACGATGCCTTCATGGAAGCGCTGGCAGGCGGCAACGACTACGAACTGGTAAATCCCAGAAGCGGCGAGGCGACCGCCGTAACGAAGGCCGCGGACATCTTCTCGGCCATCGTCACCGCGGCGTGGCAGTGCGCCGACCCGGGACTGGTGTTCATCGACGAAATCAACCGGCACAACCAGACTCCCGGCCTCGGCAAAATCGAAGCCACCAATCCATGCGGCGAACAGCCGCTCCTGCCCTACGAGTCGTGCAACCTGGGGTCGGTAAACCTTTCGCTGATGGTGCGCGACGGAAAGACGGATTATGAAAGGCTGGGGCGGGTGATACGCAGCGCGGCGCACTTCCTGGACAACGTCATCGACGTCGGGGCCTTCCCGCTCGACGAAGTGCGAGGGGCCACGCGCGCGAATCGGAAGGTCGGCCTGGGCGTAATGGGCTGGGCGGAGATGCTGATTCAACTCGGAATCCCCTATGATTCCGAGGAGGCGCTGGAGACCGCCGGGGAGTTGATGAAGTTCATCACCGAAACGGCACGCGGCGCTTCGGCTGAACTGGCGCGTGTGCGCGGCGGATTTCCGAACTTCGCCCGGAGCGTGTGGGCCGACGGCCCGCCCGTACGCAACGCTACGGTGACGAGCATCGCGCCGACAGGCACCATCAGCATCATCGCCGGCGCTTCCAGCGGCATAGAACCGCTGTTCTCGCTGGCGTTCTCGCGAAACGTCCTGGAGGGCATGCACCTGCGCGAGCACAACCGCCTGTTTGAAGACGTCGCGCGCGCGAGGGGCTTCTACGGCAGCGACCTCATGCTCGAAGTCGCGCAGAAAGGTTCCGTGCGGGACATCGCGGCCGTGCCCGAAGACGTAAGGCGTCTCTTCGTCACCGCATTCGACATTGCGCCGGAATGGCACGTGCGGATGCAGGCGGCGTTCCAGAAATACACCGACAACGGCGTGTCCAAGACCGTGAACCTGCCGCGGTCGGCTACGCAGGCCGACGTGCGCGATATTTACCTGCTCGCGCACAAACTGCGCTGCAAGGGCATTACCGTATACCGGTACGGCAGCAAACCGGAGCAAGTGCTCACGATGGAACGCGAGACCGCATGCGTGGAGTGCGAGTGATACAAACTTGACTGCGCG
>JAUXGI010000245.1 GCA_030622295.1 Planctomycetota bacterium | reverse complement strand
GCCGATCAGGGAGAGGGTGAACCAACCCAATGCCCCGGTCGCCATGGCGATCCCCCCGGTGAGGGGCTGCGGCTTGAAGACCATGGTCATGATCACCCCGAGGAAGGCACTCACCGCGGCAGGGACGGCGTAGATCATGAACGGGAAGGTAACGGTCTCGAGGAAGATCGCACTGATGATAAGGGGAACCGCCTGCAGAAAAGAAAAGGCGATCAGCACGATGCCCAAGTAGTGAAAGACCGTGGTAAACTTCCCCATTCCACCCTCCCCAGAGAACCTCATCTTACCGAGTTACATCTCTACTACAAAGGTGTGCGCGCGCAATGGCAACACGAAGCACGCAGAGAACAGCAGAAAGGGGAGACGCGGGGACACGGAGAATGAAAACCAATATTCATCAGCGATCTTGGCGTCTTGAGTGAGTGTGCAACGAACGGGCGAGAGAAAAAGGCAACATTGCACACCTGTCTGCCTCGTGGATGCGATAGGCAGGCAAGGTGCAACATCAATCTTTTCGTAGCATCGGGAGCTTGCCTCCGACATTCTGGGACCTGGGGTCAGATGCTGTTTCTTGACGTTTGACTGCTCTGCCTGTCGTGCGTCTCTCTCCCCATCCCCGTGTCCCCGAGTCTCCGCGTCTCCCTCTCCCCCCGTCTCCCCCTCTCCGTGTCCCCGAGTCTCCCTATCAGCGACGACTCAACATTCCCTCACGGCCTTTACGCCTAGGTTGAAGGCCGCTTGCAAAGCTTCCGGGCGCGCATCGATGCCCCCCTTAGCATCGATCCCGCGCAGGAGAAGCTCTCCCCAATAATCGGTCTCGTACACATCGAAGAAGTACTTGACCGTTCGGGTCGCACCCTTGAACTCTTCACGAGATGAACCGGCAACGCAAATAAAGACCCCACGGCGTCGCGCGCGCTGGCGGCCCATATTAATCTCCTTATAGACCTGGTCGAACTCGCGGGCGAGCGGGCTGTCCTTGAGTTTTTCGACAATACCGGCCATTGAGGCGGTGAAGTCCATTCCCGATTCGACCGAAAGCGTAAGCAGGTCGAGCGCAAAGGGCAGTTCTTTTTTGATTCTGGACTGCCGCCGCGCCACCGCGTCGTTCAGCCACATCGGCGGAAGCGCCGCGCCTACCACCAGGAAAACCGGCAACAGCATCCACGAACCCGTTATCAGCCAGAGAAAACCGCCCGCCGCAATACCTGCCGCGATTCCGAAAATCCACAGGCCCAGAAAATCCGCCGCCTCATACCCCATCGGGGAGCCTGCGGCCGTCAGTCTCCGGTGCGCGCTACGGTACATCCAGTCCAGTGCGGAGGAAAACAGCCTGCGGCTCCCGACCTCGGTCTGGATTTCCCCGCCCTTTCCCTCTTCGGGCGGGATGAAGCCGTGGTATCGCGTGAGCATCTTCGAGAAGGCTTTGACATACGGCATAATCATCCCGAATAAGAGGGGCAGACGCTGCGCGTGGGCGTCGCCCGATTTCACAAACCTCTGGTGCGAGCGCAGCAGCGCCCACGTCAGAATCCCCGCGGCCATGGCCCCGATGCCCGCTATCAGCCATGTGATTGTTGTTTCTTGCATATTCCGCCTCTCAAATCTCTACGCTGACTATCTTCCTGACGATGACCGCCCCCAGCGCCATCCAGGCGACTATGACAGCAATCAGGAGATAGCCGGCCCACGTCGTGAACACGGGTCGGATGAAGTCGGGCCGCACAAGGTGTATTATGAAGCCCAGCATAAACGGCATCAGGCACATCACGATGCCCTGTATCCTGCCCTGCGCAGTAAGCGTCTTCACCCGGCCTTCGACGCGAAGCCGCTCGCGAATGGTCCCGGCGATGTTCTCCATTATCTCCGAGAGGTTCCCGCCCACCTGACGCGCTATGGCGACGGACGAGACGGTCAGGTCCATCTCCATACTCTCCATACGCTCCGCCAGGTGTTCCAGCGCATCTTCGAGCGGGGCGCCCAGTTGCATCTCCTGCGCGACCAGGCGAAACTCCTGACGCGCGGGGTTGTCCATCTCGCGCGCGAGGAGGTTGATTGCCTGCGGAATGGAGTAGCCCGTCTTCAGCGAGTTCGAGATTGAAAGCAGCGCGTCCGCCAGTTGAACCAGGAAGCGTTCGTCGCGTTTCTTCTTGGCGCGGCTGACGACGATTTTGGGCAGGAAGAACCCGGCAATTGCAAACCCGGCGGAGATGACCGGGCTGCCGGAGATGAAATACATCAGCGCGCCGATTGTAATGCCCAGCCCCAGAGAGAGGTACAAAATGTTGCGAAACGGGAGATTGAGGAACATCCCGTCGAGCGTCTGCTCGGCTCCGGCCACGTATTTCTGCTCGTAAGGCACGACAACCTTTGCCAGCAGGCTCATCAGGCCGTAGGCGAACAGAGCGGCCGCTCCTCCGCCGATAATAGCAAGAAGAATCGGCATCATAAATCGGACCTCCAACGACAAGATTCCAAACGGTGACAGTCACTAATCTACGAATCTCGCTTGCGTCGCTCGCTCGATTCCGTAATTAGTGACAGTCACCGAGAAATCTGCATCTACCTGAAAATAGCCAGGTCAATCTTTATTCCGCGTTTTTGCAGCCCGTGCACGAACTTCGGCACCGCCCTGGTCGGCCGCATTTCGCCCAGCACCGCTTCCTGCGTTGATACGCCGGACTGCTCGAATTTGAATATTTCCTGCAGCGTTATGACATCCCCTTCCATCCCCGTTATCTCGGAGACGGAAATCACTTTTCTGGTGCCGTCGGTCAGGCGCGCGGTGTGTACGATTATTTTGATTGCGCTTGCAATCTGCTCGCGTATCGCGCGCAAGGGCAGCTCCACGCCGGCCATCAGCACCATCGTCTCGAGGCGCGACAATGCGTCGCGGGCCGAGTTCGAGTGCACGGTGGTAAGCGAGCCGTCGTGGCCGGTGTTCATCGCCTGGAGCATATCCAGCGCCTCGGAGCCGCGACACTCGCCCACGATTATCCTGTCGGGCCTCATTCGCAGGCTGTTTATCACGAGTTTGCGAATCGGGATGGCGCCTTTGCCTTCGATGTTGGGCGGTTTTGCTTCGAGCGAGACGACGTGTTCCTGGCTGAGTTTCAACTCTGCCGAGTCCTCTATTGTGATAATCCGCTCGCTGCCGGGTATGAACAGCGACACGACGTTGAGCAGTGTCGTTTTGCCGGAGCCCGTGCCGCCGGAAATCAGGCAGTTCTGCTTGTGCAGCACGCAGAGTTTAAGGAACTCCCCCATCTCGCGGCTTAATGTGCGAACGCCGACTAAATCTCCCACCCTGAACGGCTCGCGTGAGAATTCTC
>JAUXGI010000005.1 GCA_030622295.1 Planctomycetota bacterium | reverse complement strand
CCTCAGCGTCTGACCCCCTCGCTAAAGCCCTCACACGGTATTCAACCCATAGTGTTAAGGTTGACGGTGTACTACGGGTAAAAGAACCAGGGCATTTCCTCGAACATGTGCCTGGTGAACTCGACCACGACCGACATCATCCATTGCATCAGGAGGTAGGCCGTGACGGCAACAGCGAGGATCTTGGGAATAAACGTAAGGGTCTGCTCCTGCACGGAAGTGGCGGCCTGCAGAACGCTGACCAGGACGCCCACGACAAGCCCGGCCAGCAGAAGCGGCACCGCCACCTTGATGGCGATGACGAAAGCCGCCCTCGTCAGGTCAACCGCAATCTGTACATCATCCACGATTATCCTCCGTCACATGCTCCACCGGGGACAGACCCGAATTTATTTCTGACCCGCATTGAAATAACGAGCGGTATCACGGGTCCGACCCAAGTCCGTCGCTAACGCTAATAGAAACTGACCACCAGGGACTGCACCACCAGGGCCCAGCCATTGACCAGCACAAACAAGAGCACTTTGAAAGGCAATGATATGAGTATGGGCGGCAGTACCAGCATGCCCATGGATATCAGCGTGGTGGAGATTACCAGGTCGATGATGACGAACGGGAGATAGAGAATGAAGCCCATCGTAAACGCGCGCGTCAACTCGCTGATGATAAAGGACGCGATAAGCACGTGCGTGGGGATTTCCTTCGGCAGCAGTTCTTCGCTGACCTCGGTCTTCGAGAGGCTGACCATCAGTTCAATGTCGGTGACGCGCGTCTGGCGGAGCATGAATTCGCGCATCGGTTTTTCCGCACGCACCAGCGCCTCGCGCACGGATATTTCCCGGTCGATGAAAGGGCCGAAGCCTGCGTCGTACATCTTCGTCCAGGTGGGCGTCATCACCACCGCCGTCAGGAGCAGCGCCAGGCCGATGAGGACCTGGTTGGGCGGCAGTTGCTGTGTGGCGAGCGCACGCCTGAGAAAAGAGAGCACCACGATTATGCGCGTGAATGACGTCGTCAGCACGAGGATGGCAGGCGCCAGCGTAAGGATGGTCATGATGATGGCGATTTCAAGGACGGTGGCGACTTCGTCGGGATCGCTGGTATCCAGCAGCGAGCCGTCCTCGCCCACCATGCCGGCGCCCGCCGGCACGGTGAGAAGCAGCATCCCCGCGAAACCCATAATGAGGCATCTTGCAAACGGTTTCATCGCTTTCCCCTCTCGTGCATCCACGATTTTGCAGGCCTTCAAGGCCTCTTGAGTGCGAATCCGCAGCAAATGAACGGCCGGCGGAAAGTTTCAAGTTCCAGGGCTTGACAACCTGGCGACCGATTGCCGGTCTTTGGTCTCAGGTCTCAAATCTCGCATTCAACACCCGCTTGCCTGTTATGCAATGGCGAGTAACCGGCCTCCCAGTCGTCCACCATTGACTGTATCTTGCCCAGTTCCCCCTGGACCGTCTTGCCGTGGGAGGCGCCGGCGGCGGTCAGTTCGCCCTGCTTGTGTTTGAAGACAGACTTGAAAGCATTCGTGACGCTTTCCTTGCCGCTCTGGGCGTTTATCGCCCCGATGCTGTTGATCTCGTCCGCGTCATCCATTTCGGTGAGCAGGTTGACGGAGTTCTCCGACACACCCAGCACCAGAAGCCTGCGGCCGAGTTTCGCCAGATAGATGGCCTGCTTCTGCGAAATGTGCGACTTCCCGATTATCTCGATGGCGGGCGAATCAAATATCCTGTGACTGCCGGGGATTATCTTTTTGAGGACAAACAGCAGGCCCACGACCATGGCCACAATGAGGATAAGGTAGAAAATCAGTTCCGCCGCGGTACCGATGAAAGTGGTGTTGACCTGTGGGGGCTGCGCGGGCTTTGCTGCCGTTCTCTGGATTTTCCGAAGGGCCGTGTTCTCTATGTCCGTCTCGCAGGCAACGGCTTCTTCCCCTCCGGGGCTGTGAGCCCCGGCAGGGCTTGTTTCCATGATGTTTTCCGATGACGGCACCGTACCGGATGTGCCGTTAGTGCCGGAAGGCAGGCCTGTTAAGGATGCCGAGAAGAAGAGGTAAACAGCGGCGAGGCCGACGAGGATTGCGCCGGTCGAAAGGATGATTTTCCGCTTGCTCATGAACGATTCCCCTCTCGTTGCATCAACAGATTTACGGCGGCGTGCCTCAATCAAGCGCGTATTAATTTTACACTTTATATTTTATAAAGTCAAGCCAGAAAAAAAAATTTCTCACTTCCGGCTATCGTCCGCGGCGAGTATCCTGGTAATACGGATGCAGAAGTTGTCGTTGAGCACCAGCACTTCGCCCTGTGCCACCAGTTTATCGTTCACCAGTATGTCCAGCGGGTCGCCGGCGAGTTTGTCCAGTTCCACCACGGAGCCCCTGGTCAGTCTCAGGATATCCTCGATGAACATCTGTCTGCGGCCCAGTTCCACGCGGACGTTCAGGCCGACGTCCTTCAACATGTCCATGTCGGGCTTATCGGCCGCTGCGGTTTCAGCCTGAACGTTTTCAAAGGAGAACTGCTCGGCCTGGGGGCCAGCCTGTTCAGGTGGGGGTTCGGAGGGGGCCTTTTGGGCGGCCTGAGCAAGGAGTGCGTCTATCTCGGATTCGCCCAGGGGACCTTCGGATGCGCCTTTTTCGGGGGACTCTGCGGCTCCAGGCTCCTCAGGCCCGCCGGCTTCCCCCGGTCCCGCGACCTGTTCGGCCCCTTCGGGCTGTCCAGTCTCCGCGGTCTCCGTGGCTGCTTCGGGCTGCTCGGCCTGTTGCTCGGGAGACCCTGCACCTTCCTTCTGCAGCAACGCGTCCGTCTCGGACTGGCTGATTTCCCCGCTCTTTTCAGACTTGTCGGCGTCGTCAGGCATACCGTACCCCTCGTGCTCATTATCGGTTCTGATAAATGCGGGATATGGAGCGACCCCTCGGCTTTCCACATGCGCAGATGAAATTCGCCGTGGAGGCCCGGAATCCCTCACTGCATTCTCGTTGTCGATAAGACGGATTAGAGTATAGCAGGGGTTCGTGCCAATGCAAGAGCATTTTGGGGGGTACACGTCATTTCAATCGGTTAGCCCGTGTGATGGGGTGCGCGTCAGAAATGGCTCCGCAAGGTGACAGTCCCCTTCTACGAGCCGACCCCGATAAATCGGGCCCGGCGCCTGCCTCTTCCAGGATACTCTCACGCTTCGGACGACACTCTTTCTCAGCCGACTACCTGAACGTCGTCGTATATCACCGCTTTCACTTCCTTGTCGCTGACGCCCAACATGCGGATGATTTCCTGCCTGAGTTTGTTCTGGAGCCTCTGGCGTTTCTGAGGAACGAGGAGGTTGTCATGTCCTTCGTACTCTATTATCTCCTGCAGAGACTGCTTGATTTCATAGCCCAGGTTCTCGATGCTTTGCTTGAGGTTGTTGAAGTTCTTTTCGTCGAGGTTCGGGTCGATCTCGATTCGTACGTAGCGGACACGGACGGTCTGATACGTGTTGGGAGCGACCCGCACGCTGAAGGTGGGCCCGTCGAGGTCAACGTATTCCTTTTTGATAAGGGGTATCTGTTCCTTCCTTGGCGCGGTAATATCCTCATCATCCCCGGGAGGCGTTCCGCCGACTGCGCGCGCAAGGAAAGCGGCCACGACCGCTTCCAGAAGCAGCGCGACGACAAGGATGACCAGTCCCTTATGCGAGAACATCGGCGATTTCCGGCCGGATTCTTCATCCCCGGCGCGGTCCCTGCCGGGTTTTTCTGGCTCAGGCATAGCACGTCCTCTCGCTCATTGAAGTTGACTACTGAAGAGGCTCGTCTTCCCCCTCGAAAAAGACGCGCTGTTCGGTCACGATTATTTCCACACTGCGGTTTTCCGCAGAAACTTCGCCTCCATCGGGATTCTTCACCAGGTTGTAGGGGCCGTTCGCGCCGAGCCTCACCCGCTGCTCCCGGATGCGCAGGTCAGGCTTCGTTTCCTTGCCCAGGTAGTCCATTACGCTGCGCGCGCGCGCGATTGACAGGTCCCACAGGTCACTAATCCCGGGATCCCTTATCTTGCCCACTTCCGTGGGCGACGCGAAACCGCTGGTCCTGATGACGAATCGATAACCGACGAGTTCCTTTGCAAGATAGTCCAGTCCCGCGCGTATATCGGGGTCGTCCAGGCGCAGTTCGGCGCTCCCCTCGTCAAACAACTGTTTATCACCGAGGGTGATTTGAAGTCCCTCGCGGATTTTTCGAACGCGTATATGCTCGCCGTTGTAGCCGGTTACGCCGAAGCCGGGTTCCTTGCGCTCCTCGTTTACGCGCTTGAGGAACTCACGGAAGTCCTGCTGGAAGGTATCCTTGCGCATCAGGTCTTCCATTACCTGCTCCTGGCTGCCGCTGAAGTTGAAGAAGCCGCGTATCGCGTTGGCCACGGCGACGAACTTCTCTTTCTTGATTTCAGAGAGCGAGAACAACATTACGAAAAAGCACAGCAGCAGCGTCATCAGGTCGCCGTATGTAGTCATCCACGCGGGCGAGCCCTCTGGAGGACACTCTTTCGCTTTTTTGCGCTTTTTGGCCACGGCGCTGCTCCTTTACTACGCCGCCGTCTTTGCCGCTTCCTTTTCCATTCGGATACGCGGCTCCAGGAAGATCTCCAGTTTCTGTTCCACTATGCGCGGGTTATCGCCGGATTGTATGGACATGACTCCCTGAATGATGATTTCTTTCAGGAACATTTCTTCCTTGCTGCGCAGTTCCAGTTTGTCGGCTACGGGCAGGAATATGAGGTTGGCGCAGACAGCGCCGTAGAGAGTGGTAATCAGCGCGATGGCCATTGCCGGGCCTATGCTCTCCGGGTTGGAGAGGTTCTTGAGCAGCGCGACAAGGCCTATCAGGGTGCCAATCATTCCGAAGGCCGGCGCATACTTGCCCATTGCCTCGAATATCTTGCGGCCGTCGCGGTGGCGTTCCTCGATGTTTTCCAGTTCCGTGGTCATTATGTCGGAAATGAGTTCCGGGTCCGCCCCGTCGACCGCCAGTTGCAGGCCCTTCACCAGGAAATCGTCCTCGAGGTTCTTCGAGGCCTCCTCCAGCGCCAGTATGCCGTCTCGCCTGGCGATTTCCGCGAACCCTACCAGCGTCTTTATCAGTTCGTGGGGGGCGGCGACCTTGGTGAGAAAAACCTTCTTGGCCACAGACACGGCCGCCTTAACCCTGCGCATCGGCAGGCTTATCAACGTGGCGCAGAGCGCGCCGCCTATCGTTACGGCAAACGACCCTGCGTTTATGAACTCCCCCCCGCCTTTTGCATCCATGATTCCAAAAAACAGCACTCCTATGCCTACGAGGATTCCGACAATCGTTGCTATATCCATAAAAGAACCCCTTGACAGCCGGCTACTCGGGCAACAAGCGCTCGGTACGTCTGAAATCAATCACGCGGCGGACTATCTCATCAACGTTCTCGCGCACTATCACTTTTTCCTGGTCCCGCAGTGTGATTATAGTATCGGGTGTTTCTTCAATAAACTTTATCAGGTCGGAGTTTAGGACAAACTCGCGGCCGTTGAGCCTTGTCAACTTTACCATGGTATCACCGCCTGTCGCGGGCGGTCCGGGCCCCCGATGAATCGGGGGACCCGGGACCGCCCCGATTATGCGTTATTGCCGACTTCGGGCATGAAGCCCTCACGGGTCGACGACATCCGTCGCCCCGACAGTTTCATCGACGCGAGTTCCGGCCCATTTACCGCACCATGTTCACCAGTTCCTGCAGCAACTGGTCCGCGGTGGTTATCGTGCGCGCGTTGGCCTGAAAAGCACGCTGACCGATGATCAGTTCCGTGAACTGAAACGCCAAATCAACGTTGGACTCTTCCAGGAATCCGCTCTGAATGACGCCGCGTCCGAATGTTCCCGGCATGCCGATAACCGGCTGACCGGAGTTCACACCGACGCGGTAGACGTTGCCGCCTTGGTCGAGGAGGCCGTTCGGATTGGCGAAGCGCGCCAGGACTATCTGCGCCAGCGTGCGCTGATGGCCGTTGTCGAACACGCCCGTGACCACGCCGTCCTCGCCGATGCTGTAGTCTATCAGCGTGCCTTCCTCGAACCCGTCCTGGTCCACCATCGCCACGTCCGACAGGTTGGATACAACGCCGTTGGCGTCCTGACTCGCGCTGAAACCGGTGACCGAACTGAAGTCCGAATTGAAGATAAAAGACGGGTTCGCGCCCGTCCCCGTCAGGTCAATCTGTATCTGGTCGGGTGAAGACGAGATAAATTGGCCCTGCGTGTTGAAACATACCTTCCCCGACCCGACGGTACGGTCTGAACCCCAGTTGTCGTTCGATTCGGCAAGGTAGCGGAACGTACTGCCGGCGTCCGACGCCGACTGGAAGACAAACGTAAAAGCCACAACCCGCGGTGTCCCAAGAGAGTCATACACCAGCGCGTTGGTGCGCGTGCTCTCGCCGTGCGCCTGCGCCAGTTCCTGGAACATCATCAGCCTGCGGCCGTTCGCCGTAATCTCCAGGTTGTCCAGTCCGTTCATGATGCCTGCGTTGGCGGAGATGCGAACCTGGCCGGCTCCCGAGGCCGGATCAAACCCGGCGCCGACACCGCCCAATGAGACCTCTGCCGCCTCATTTACGGCGAACGTATCGCCGGTCAGCGGCATCCTCGTGAGATCATCGACGAAGGTCAGCGTATCGCCGACCACGGTGGCGATCTCGACTATCCCGCCTGCGGAATTGCCGGACAGAAACCGGATGAAATCGCCCACCTGAACGCCCATCGCACCGTAATCCACCGCGGTGTTCTGCAGGCTGCCGGCGGTCACCGTGTAGGTGCCGCCGTCCGCAACGGTCATAATGGTGCCGTTGACGGGCGTGGGTATCGGGCTGGTCGCGTCAAGGCGCTCCGCGCTGTAGGTCTGGTTGGCGGGGTTGGCGTTAATGCCGAGTCTGCCCTCCAAGAAGTTCAGGAAATCACCCAGCGTCGTCCCGCCGCTCGGAGGCGGGTCGCCTATTGTGAAACTCGCCACCGACAGGGTGCCGTTGCCCTTGTCGCAGCGAACCTCTATGGTGTCCCCCATCTGCAGGCCCAGCGGCACAGGCCCCGTCCCGGGGTCGGTCTGTAAATCAGTCAGCAGTGTATCAAGTGCCGCCTCAACGCCCAGACCGTCGTAAAGCGTCTCGGACTCGAGCACCGTGCCCGAGTTCGCCACTTCCCCCCCGCCGTTCAGGTTGCCCGAGAAGAAAGCCTCGTTGGTCTCCCGCGCTATCCTGAGGTCGCCGACGGGGATGTGGACGTTCTGCAGGTCGCCGCCCTGAACCAGAGTAAATGACTCAAAGTCCGCCTGGTATCCCTGGACTATGTAGCCGTTGGCCGGATTGTGCAACAGGTTCTGGGGGTTGATGGTAAAAGAGCCGTCGCGCGAGAAGACGGGCGAGCCCCCCTCATCCGTCAGCACAAAGAAACTGGATGCGAGTTCTCCCCTGTCCTCTATTGCCATGTCACTCGACATCCCGGTGGCTTCCAGGGAACCGCGGGTGAAATCACGGTCGATGGAACCGATCCTCACGCCGCGACCGATTTGAACGGGGTCCACGCCGCCGAGGAATCCCTGCGACGCCGTGCCGAAACTCAACGTCTGGCTCAGCATCGTCTCGAAGTTCACGCGCGACTGCTTGAACCCCACGGTATCAACATTGGCGATGTTATCGCCTATCACGTTGATACGTTCCTGTTGCGCTCTCAATCCTGAAATGCCGGCATTTAATGCGCCTATGAGAGCCATGTTTCACCTTTCCTTTCCGGGTGGGCCGCTTCAGTCATTCGGCGGCCTTCGGCCTCCCGCAAGGGTCCGGCCATGTCACCCATGATGCCCTGTCCCGATTCAGCAATCGCGACTCAGGCGTTATTGTTCTGCGACACAAAAACGGTGCTGTCTATGTTGGTCACCACGCGCTCCTTGAGCATCCGGGTATCGAGCGCGGTCAGCACCGTACGGTTCCTCACGTTTACTATGAAACCTGCACCCTTCATCAGGAACAGGGACTCGCGCGAACCCTTTGAGGCCGCGACGTCCGCCGCCTTCTCCAGGTTTTCCAGGTCGCTCTCGCTCAGGTTTATCCCGCGCCCTTCCATGCGCCGCTGCGCATGTGCGGAGAACTTCAGCGAGTCCGTCTTGTCGACCTGCTTCTTCAGCACGTCGTCAAACGATTGCGCGCCCTGAGTGGCACGCGCCTGCCGCACGCGCCCGAGTTGATGAAGTTGCCTCAGCCCGGTTATGCGCTCGACCATGTTCAACCCTCCTCAACGGGAGGGACGTACTGCTTGATTTCGAGCACGTTCTCGATGGGAACGGCGATGCCGTCGACCATCAGGCTTACGGCGTTGCGGTCAATCGTCACGCGCTCCACGAGTCCTTCCACAGGCTCGCCCGAGGCGGTCAGGCCGCGTATCTCCCGGCCTATCATAGTGCCCGCCGAAGCGATATCCTGCCTCTGGAGAAGCGTGCCGAATCCCTCCGACAACTCGCTGCTGGCGCGCAGTGACTCTATCTGCGCCATCTGCCCGGCCATGTCCGCGTTGCTCATGGGCTCCAGCGGATCCTGGTAAGACAACTCCGCCACGAGTATCCTGAGGAACTCGCCGCGCGAAATCGTGGCGCGGTCGCTGTCGCTCGCAAGGTGTGTCGCGCCGTCCGACCGCGTGACCGAACCGATTATGCTTGTTGCATCCATGACATCCTCCGTAACAGACTACACAAAGTAGTCAACTAATGATGTGCCTGCGGCCATTCGCCGTTTCTCCTCGAACGGGTCATAGTCATCTTCGTCCTCGCTCTCCGAGGCATAGATGCCCCCGCTGGAGGCGTGTTCGAACGACCTGCGCTCATCCGTGAACGCCGGCTGCCCGGCCTCACGCTCTACGGAAACGTTGAAGCCTTCGACTTCGATGCCCTGACTTTCCAGGGCGGCCTTCAGGTGCGGCAGGTTGCTGCTGATGACGTGGCGCGCCGCCTGTGTCTGCGTCTCAAACGACACGTTCAGCACGCCGTTCTTCATGAGCATCTCCACCCGCACGCTGCCGAGTTTCGGCGGCTGCAGGATTATGCGCACCTCGCTCTGTCCCCGTCGCACGGCCATGGTTACGGACTTGACTATCCTCTCAATCGTCTCGACCTGGTCCGCACGGGGAACGCTTTGAGCGCCGCTGAGTCTCCGGGCAAAGTCGCTCTTGCCGGCGCTGTCGGTCTGTGCCGCCGCGTCCGAACGCACCTGCCCGCGTAAGCCTTCCTCACTTCGGGCCGAGTTGCGCCCGTTAAAGAACATCGTCTCCGACCCGGACTCGCCATCTGCCATCCGGGCGTCAGCCGAAACCTGCCCGGGCTGCAGGACCGCGTCCTCAAACTGCGGCGCCACCCGGGGCGCGTGCTCAGCGCCGCCTTCGAAGGCCGCGGTATGCACGAAAGCCTTCGGGGCTTCGCAGGCAACCGCGTTGAAGCCGGTCCTTACGTCCGGCTCCGAAGATGCCTGTGAAGTGTCCGGCGTGCTCGTCGGGTTCTCGGTCCCGATATGTCGGGGCTGCAACGCCGAGTCAATCAGCCCTATTGGCCGCTTCGCGACGTCGGGCACGACATCCGCGGTTTCCCGCTCGACGGCACCGGCGTCATTCGCCGCAACGGAAACGAACTCGTCTACCTGCGGCCGGCCCGGCTGTGCGGCGCCGGTATCCGCAGTTGCCCTCGCGCCGACGAACTGGAGTATCTCAGGTGCCGGCCCCTGCGGCTCCCGAGCGTCGGGAGCATTTGCAGGAACAGGCTGGACCTGCGCAGTCGGCGGATTATGCTGCTCAACCTGCGGCCGATTTGGTTGCACGGCGCTCGCCTCTGCCTGGGCCTGAGAACCGCCTGATGTGAATGCCTCAGGCGTCGCGGCCTGCGGTTCCGGAGTAGGAGCAGGCGTAAATGTCTCAGGCGTCGCGGCCTGCGGTTCCGGAGAACCGGCGGATTCCGTAACAACCGATTCAACATGCGGGCTCGAGACATAATGCTGAGGCGGCGTCGGCTGCTCGACTTCAGTCGAATGCGGCGCCGAAGGTCCCGCTTCTGCAGCGGCAACCCCAGTCGCCGTCTTCGGCGCGTTCGAGGTCAGTGCGGAACCAACGTCGGCAGCGGCTTCCGTCATCACAGGTATGCCTTGACCGGTTGCACCGCCATCGGGCGGCTCGACCGGGACAGGGCCGGTCACCGTGACCTCGCCCGGGTCTACCAGGAGCGCGGCCCCGGGGATCAGGCTGTTGGGCGTTTGAGGCTCCGCACCCCTTTCCTCTTGTGCGGGTTCCTCGTGCTCGACAGCCGTCTCGTCCGAAACCACCTCACTGGCTGCAGACTCGTCGCTTCGCTCAGAAGCACCCGTTCGGGTCACGTCTTCTGCTTGAGGATGTACGTGCGCAGTTTCGTCACCCTGAGCCTTCTCCGGTTCCGAGGCAGGCCGTGGCTTCGGCGCCGGCGCCGGCTGGCTTCTGAGGCTCACTGCTTCCGAATCCTTCGCTTGCGCGAGAGGCGCTGCGTCACGCCGACCGTCAATCTCGGCCGGAATGTCGCGATGCGGCGGGGCGGGCTCCCTGCGAACGCCTTCCAGCGGGCGAGCCCGCGGGCGCGGCGCCGCGCGCAAGGCCGGACCACGCTCCACAGACGTGATGAGCGCGCCCAAAACCTTGTCGAACGCGGTCGAGATACCCTTCGCCGGCCCAAGCATGACCTGCATGTCAGCAAGTATCGTCCTGCCGTTGACCTGTGTAATTATTCCCGTTTCTTGCATGTGTCATCACCCCCTTTCCAAACGGGGAAAATGGATATCTGGACATCCGGACATCTGAACATCTGGATATCTGGATGTCCGCAAAATCTGCATTATTGAGTCCCGTACAGCCAAAGGGACACGCGACCGGGCGGTAACGGTCATCTCCGGCGTACCTTTGACAGTACAGGAATCAATAATGGAGAAAAGGATAGTCGTGCAGCGCTCCGCATGTACGTGTCGCGCTCACGCTGTTGATGCGCAGAGGACTGCGCAGTTGCATCAGTTGCTGACCGTCCCGGTTTCCTGGTGGAACGTAAACTCGTCGAGTTTGTTCAGCAACTCCGCTCCCCTCTGGCCTTCCGTTGCCCTGGCGGGATATTTGTTCAACTCCGTGATGATTTCCGTCAAAACGGAGGCTTTCATCTGTTGGAAATACCGCAGTATCTCCTCGTCGTCCCAGTTGCGGATGGTCGCGGCGGCTGCGGCCGCGTCCATCTTCTGGAGTATCTCCAGGTTTTTCTTGAATCCTTTGTCCCTGACCTTCTCTTCGAAAGTCTTCTTGAACTCTTCAAGCCTTTGCTTTTCCGAGGCAAATGCCGCCCGTTCTTTCTCCAGTTCGGCCATGCGGTCGTCAACCTCACCCTTTAACATCTCCAGGTGCGTTGCGTATCTGCTGACTTCCATGGGGAAATCGCGCCGCCGCTGTCGGAGTTCCTCATTAAGGAGCAGGTTTTTCCTGGCTATTTCCTCCGACTCTGCCGGAGTCAGCGGCTCGGCCTGCTTCTCTTCTTCCTTCACTTCTCCAGGCCCCGGCTGCAACAGTTCCGACAACCGCTCGACCTTCATTCTGCCCGTGGCAATCATGAAGCCGGCTCCCCCCGCAATCAGCACGAACAGCACGGCTGCGAATGTCCGGGCGATGTTGAGGATCTTCTTCATCGGTTTCTCCGGTTGGCGCGTGTTCCACTCCCGGTCAGCCTTGCCTGGCGCGCTGCTTATAGATTCCGCCGACTTCGTCGAACATCTTCCGCTCCTCGCGGCCGGCTTCGTACTCGTACTCGACCTTGCGTCTTTCCCGCAGTTTCTCCAGGCTCTTCTTCTTTTTCGAGGCCTCGACGAGTTCCAGGCGTTTCTTCTCGGCCTTCCTCGACAGCGCCAGCAATTCCTCACGCAACCTGTTCAGTCGACCGTCCAGGTGATTCAGGAAACTCAGGTGAAACACAACCTGCCGTGGCTCTATCCGTCGCTGCTGCGCAAGGCGCAGTCCTTTCTGCGCAGCCTCTCTCTCGGACAGTACGCACATTATGTCCCTCTCACAGCGTCTTATTTCCTGTACCACATCCGCAAACTCCTTCTGTTTCAGCCGCTGGGCCTGCCGGCGCAGGCTCAGGACCGGCTGAAGGTTAAACTGGAATTTTCTCATTGCTCAATCTCACTTTTCCCGTTTCCCTCGGTTGAACTCGCCAGTTGCATTAACTGCGACATCGTTTCGTCCGGCAAGGTGTGCTCGCTGATACCCTGCTTGAGAAAGGCCACTATGCGAGGCATGTGTTGAATCGCCAGGTCGACTTCGGGGTTGCTGCCTTTGACGTATGCTCCGATGTTGATGAGGTCCTCTGCATCACGGTAGACGGCCAGGAGGCGGATTATTTTCTGCGCGGCGCTGCGATGCTCCGGCGTGACCACGTCCACCATCAGGCGGCTCACGCTGTCCAGCACGTCGACGGAAGGATAGTGACCGCGCGTTGCGAGTTTCCGTGAGAGCCACACGTGGCCGTCAACGATGCTGCGCACGGCGTCGGCAATCGGCTCGTTCATGTCGTCGGCCTCGACGAGAACCGTGTAGAATCCCGTGATGGAGCCCCTGTCGGACTGGCCTGAGCGCTCGAGGAATTTCGGCAATGTCGAGAAGACCGACGGCGGGTATCCTTTCGTAGTCGGCGGCTCGCCGGCGGACAGCCCGATTTCCCTGAGTGCCATGGCCACGCGGGTGACGGAGTCCATCATGAACATGACGTCCATTCCCTGGTCGCGGAAATACTCGGCGATGGCGGTAGCGACGAAAACGCCCTTGACGCGGACGAGCGCGGGTTCGTTGGACGTGGACACAACGACCACGCTTCGCTTGAGGCCTTCCTCGCCGAGGTCTTTTTCGATAAATTCCCTGACCTCGCGGCCGCGCTCGCCGATAAGGGCGATGACGTTCACCCGGGCGGAGGTGCCGCGTGCTATCATGCCCAGTGCAATGCTCTTTCCCACGCCGCTGCCGGAGAAGATGCCCATGCGCTGGCCCTTGCCGCAGGTCAGGAGGCCGTCAATCGCGCGAATGCCGGTGGCCAGCGGCTCCGCTATGCGCCGCCTGCGCAAAGGTTCGGGCGCAGCGGAATAGATGTGCCTGAACGTGAAGTCCCTGATTTCGCCCTTGCTGTCGATGGGCATGCCCCGTCCGCTCAACACACGCCCCAGGAGGGACGGGCCCACGCGAACCCTCTGGTGGCGTGTGACACACGTCACTCTGTCGTGCAATCCTATGCCCATCATTTCGCCCAGGGGCATCAGAAGCGTGCGGTTGTCCCGAAAGCCGACGACCTCCGCCTCCGTGCGAGCGCCATTCTGAACCGAAGCAATCACGCACATACTGCCCACGGGTACCGACAGGCCGATGCACTCTATGACCAGGCCGATGATTTGCACGACCTCGCCGGTCACGCGCTGTGGCACGATCTCGTCGAGAAATTCCACTTCCGGTGCGAACAATGATTTACCCGTCATATCATTCTCAAACGGCGAAATAACACATAAAGGGGTTAGACCCCTTATATGTATTATTAGAGTTCGAGGAGTTGCCTTTCCATCTCGGCCAGTTGCGTTTCTATTTGAGCGTCCACCTCTCCGCCGTGCGTTTGAACCACGCAACCGCCGGGGGAGATGCTCATGTCGGGGACGAGTTTGATGCTCTTGAGTTTCGTGAAGGTGCTCTTCAACTGAGGCATGTACTCCTCGATAACTTCCAGTTCCGAAGGGTTGAGGCGAACCTGCAGTTCCGACTTTTCGGCTGCCAGGTCTATCGCCTTGCAGAGGTTTTTCTTAATTACGTCGCTATTGCCGTTGATTTCGCACTTGGCTATCTTGCGGGCCGCTGCGACGGCAAGTTCAACGAGGTCGGCGCGCGCCCGGGCGATGTTGCGGGTGCGCTCGTCCTCGATGGAAGCGGCGATGTCGGCCAGATGTTCTGCCGGCGCCGCGGTCTGTTGCCTCACTCGCTCGCTCTCTTCCTGATAGGCGGCACGCCTGCCTTCCTCCCGGCCTTCAGCCAGGCCCGCGGCGAGTCCCTTTTCAAAGCCCCGTT
>JAUXGI010000206.1 GCA_030622295.1 Planctomycetota bacterium | reverse complement strand
TGGCGAATCGGGGGTCTGACTCCCCGGCCTGCACAAACCGTTCATTTATTATGGACTCCTACTTAGCATCCAGCATCTAATATCTCGGTTCAGCCGGCGAGTTCGCGCTCCAGGCGTTGCAGACGCCCGCGCACACTGCCGTCGAAAACCGTATTCTCTATCCGCACGACGATACCGCTCAGGATACCGGGGTCGTGTTCCTGCGCGATTTCTATTGTTCTGCCGGTCTTGTGTTGAAGGCCGCGCCGTACTTTCTCCAGTTGCTCCGCGGAGAGCGGTCTTGCCGTGGTCAACTTCACTGTTGCGCGATTGAGGTGTTCCCGGGCCAATTCCCGAAACGCCCGCGCGATGTAGTTGAGAAGGTGGAAGCGGCCCTTCTCGACAAGTAATCTCAGGTAGGCTTCAAGGCCGCCGCCTATGCCGGCGCTCCTAATCACGTTGTCCAGGACGCTTCGCTTTTCCGAGCGCTCTATTGCCGGGCTGCTCCAGAACTCCTGCAGTTGTTCGTCGCCCAGTGTCGCCCGGGCGACCTGGTCCAGCGCCCCGTCCATCTCTTCGACGTTGCCCTGCTTCACGGCCATGTCGAAGAACGCCTTTGCGTATCTGGATGCTATGATTTCTTCGTTCATTTCTTCTTCGTTGTGATTTGGAAACCTCTCTCGTTACACTCGGGACAAATTCAGGTTTCCGCTATACGTTTCAGATATTAGATACTAAGCGGTCCAACATAAGTTTCTTGATGTTAGCAACGGTGATAGTGATCAAATGGCTCCGGGGACAGTCCCGAATCTACGAGCTGGCCCGCTTCGCGGTCTGCGCTCCGTAATTCTGGGACAGTCCCCATCCGCACCTGTTTCTCAATATTCATGTCGGACCGCTTAGTATCCGGCATCTTCAATGTTCCCCAAATCCGCCAAATGGGGGTTATTAGAATTTTACGCCTTCACTCTCGAGGCCGTGCAGGGCTTCCTCGACGAAGGCGTGATGGTCTTCTTCCTTTATCTCGCGCGTGAGGATTTTCTCTGCTATGCTTACGGAGACGGCTGCAAAGTCCTTGCGCAACTCGCGGCGCGCGGCTTCCACCTCGCCGCGCAGTTCGGCTTCGGTGCGCTTCTTTATGCGCCCGGCCTCGCGGCGGGCTTCTTCTATGACTTCCCGTTCCTTTTCCTCTCCGCGCCTGCGTCCTTCCTCGATGAGGCTCGCCACCTCGTCGCGCGCGTCGTGCAGCGTCTCACGGTATTCCCGGAGGACCTTGTCGGCTTTGGCTTTCTTGTTCTTCGCGGATTCGATGTCGTTCTGGATGGACTGACTCCGCTCGTCGAGGAACCTGGTCAGCGGCTCCCAGAGGAGCAGGTAGAGGATGGCCAGGAGCGCGCCGAAGTTGACTATCTGCATGATGATGGTCAGGTTGACGTTCATGACGCTGCCGGGGATGCCGTAAAGGGTCTTATGGATCTCCGCGGCCTGCGCTTCGGTAACGCCCCCTTTCATTCCCTCCAGACCGGCCAGATGGCTCTGGATATCTTCTGTCTGTTTCTGTTTTTCGGCCTTGTACTGGTCGGTTTCAAAGGGACTTATCTGGAGTTTGTAGATTACGCCGAGTCCCGCCGATACGACGAGGTATATCACCAGGGCGAAGATGAGCAGACGCTTCTTTTTCTTCGGAAGGGCCATATCAAGCCTCTCAAACTGCGAACGGTGCCCCGGAGTCGTGTCCGGGCGCTATGGATGCACCGTCGTTACTTGACGACGAATATCAGCAGAATCGCAATGACGAGCGAATAAATGCCGGTGGATTCCGAGACGGCCTGTCCGACGAGCATCGTACGTGTAATCAGGCTCTGTTCTTCCGGTCTGCGGGCGATGCCTTCGCAGGCCTTGCCGGCGGCAAAACCTTCGCCGATTCCCGGTCCGATAGCTCCCAAGCCCATTGCGAGTCCCGCGCCTATGAATTGCGCCGCTTTCTGGATATAAGGGCCTAGTTCTTCAGCCATGCTTTGTTCCTCCCAAAAAATGCTTACTTGTTGCCGATGATGATAACAAGCAGGATAAATACCACGAAAGCGTATATACTCGTGCTCTCGGCGACTGCCGCGCCGATGAGCAGCGTTTTGTTTATTGCGCTGCCGGCCCTGGGGCGGCAGCCGACGGCCTTGCACGCCTTTGCGCTGGCCAGACCTATACCCAGGCCGGGGCCGATGGCGCCCATTCCCATGCAAAGCCCTCCTGCAATCAATGCGGCGGCGTACGGTATGTATTGGATGCCCGTGACGCTGTATTCGCCCCTGGGGAGTATAAGCAGCAACGATGCCACAAACCCGAACACCGCGGGTGAGGTGGCCAGGGCCTGGCCGATGAGCATGGTTATAGTTACCTTGCTGGGGCTGTCGGGGTTGCGGGCGATGGACCTGCATGCCTCGCCGCCGGCAAAACCTGCGCCTGCGCCTGCGCCGACGGCGCTTAATCCTACTGCCAGTCCGCAGCCCAGCATGGCCATGGCGAATGGCGCCGTGGCCTCGGCGGCGGTTATCGGACCGGTGGTGAGGAGGAGCAGGAAGGCGACGATGAGTGCGAAAATGCCGGGAGACTCGCTGATCGCCTGGCCGATAAGCATCGTGCGCATCACCTTGCCGCTTACCTTTGGTTGACGCCCCATGCCCAGCGCGGCCTCGCGGGCGGTATAGCCCGCTCCAATGCCGCAGCCGACCGCGCCCAATCCCACGGCGCAACCGCCTCCGACATATACAAGGCCCTGTACCAACGCTTGAGCGGTATTTGGCTCTAACTCCAAGAAACAATTCTCCCAAAACTGCCGGCTGTCCGGCGCAAGATGCCTTTTCTCTCTCTAGCCTTATCCCGCGCGCGTGAAAATCCAGCCCCCGGGGCGCGTCTCCTCAGTCCGCGATCGCCACGGCCGTGTAGGTCATGGCCAGCATTGCGAATACAAACGCCTGTATCGTTCCCACGAACAGGCCGAAGAAGAACAACAGGAACGGCGGCATCCCCACAAACAACAACAGGTTTGAGAGCACGACTATAATTATCGCGCCGCCGAAGATGTTTCCAAACAGACGAAACGGCAGGCTGATGGCCTTGCCGAATTCCCCCACGACGTTCAGCGGGAATATGATGACGTTGGGTATCCACCTGCCACGGAACTGGAATCCGGGCTCGAAATATTCCTTTACGTATTTGCGAAGGCCCTTCACCCGGATGCCGGAACCGTGTGCGACCAGGATTGAGATGATCATAAGACCCAGCGGCGTGTTGAGGTCGCGCGTGGGCTCCTCGAAACCGGGAATGATGCCGATGATATTGCTCAGCCACACGAAAAGGAAAATCGTCCCCACGAACGCCAGGTATTTCCTGCCGCGCTTGCCCAGGCTGGACTGCGTCAGATTGTCGAACGCATCCACTATCAGTTCAAGGAGCAGTTGCAGCCTTCCCGGCTTCGGGCGGAGTTTGCGGTAGACAACGAAGCATACCACGGCAAGCAGTCCAATGATCAGCCAGGAGAAAAAAATGGTGGGCATGTTAAGGCCCAGGTTGAAGATTTCACTCTCCCCTTCCAGATGGGGGAATGGCCTGTACGGCGGAGCAGGAGTAATTTCGATGTCCATCCTTACTTGTCTCCCCCGGTCTGCCTTGCCGTGAGAGCGGTATGCCCTTCAAGTACGGAGCAGACTATCATTACGGTATTGGTAAGAGACACGCCTGCTACGGCGGC
>JAUXGI010000354.1 GCA_030622295.1 Planctomycetota bacterium | reverse complement strand
GGTACGCTCGGGGAGTCAGACCCTTTCCCGTCGGGGGGCACAGCCCCCTCTTTTACTTCCGGTTTGCATGACTTCGGGAACGGCTCCCGATGTCAGGAAGCGCGAGAGGAAAAGGCAGCCGAAGGCTGCTCCTCAACATCTGGTCCCCTTACGGATGCGCACGTCTGCCACCTTCGCGCCCTGGCCGGGCGGGAAAGCGATTATCGGGTTGAGGTCCATCTCCCGTATTTCGGGCAGGTCGCACACGAGGCGCGACACCTTCAGGATTACCTGCGCGAGCGCGGCAACGTCGGCGCCCTCGCCGCCGCGCACGCCGTCCAGCAGCGCGCGGCCTTTGATGGAAGACAGCATCCTGTGCGCCTCGAGGGGCGTCAGCGGCGCGAGACCGAATGCCACGTCCCTGAGAACCTCAATATATATCCCGCCCAGGCCGAACATGATGATGTGCCCCAGGTCCCCTTCCGCCTTTCCGCCCACAACGACCTCTATACCGCCGATGAGTTGTTCTTGCACGAGAAAGCGCGGGTTGTATTGCGAAAAGCGGCTCGCGAGATTGCGGTGCTGCTCGCGAAGCGCCTCGTCGTTTTCAATGCCCAGCACAAGCGCGCCCTCGTCGGTCTTGTGAACGATTTCCGGCGAATCGACCTTGAGGACGACCGGATAGCCGATTTGACCGGCGGCGTTCAGGAGTTCTTCCCCGGTTTTCGCAACCGCGTACTTCGCGACGGGGATTTTATATATTTCCAGAAGTTGAAAGGCCGCATCCGCCGGGATGAATTCGCCCTTTTCGCACGAGCGGACGAGTTGCCGCGCCTTCTCGATGGAACTGAGCGACATCTCGACCGATGTGCCGCGTTTCTCACCGGCGTACTCCCGCCGCCACTGCGAGTAGTCGGTCATGTGCGCCAGCGCGCGCGCGGCGGTCTCCGGGAAATCGTAAGCCGGAATGCCGCTGGAGCGTATTATCTCGAGTGTCCCCGCCCAGTTTTCCTTGTTGGTCATTACCACCCCGAGGATGGGCTTGGATGCGTCTTTCGCAACGTTGGAAATCGCCGTTGCGACCGCCTCGCAGTCGACGAAGAACGGCGTGACGAAATGCAGAAGTATCGAATTGATGTTGTCGTCGCCGAGCATCGCCCCTATGGACGCGGCGTAGTGCTCGGGCGTGCCGGTCGCGAGGACGTCGACGGGGTTGCTGATGCTCGCCTCGGGGAACAGTGTCTCCTTCAGAGCGGCTTTCGTCGCGTCCGTCAGGTCGGGCATTCTCAGTCCGGCGTCGACGCATTCGTCGGTGGCGATGATTGCAGGGCCGCCGGTATTCGTGATGATGCCGACGTTCCTGCCCTGCGGCAGGGGCTGTGACGCAAAGGCCATCGCCGTCCGACAGATTTCTTCGTGGTGGGTGAACGGGATGATGCCGCATTTCTGGAATATCACCCTGATTGCGATGTCCTGCTTGAGCAACATGCCGGTGTGGGAGGAGACCGCCTTTGCGCCCTCTTCGGTGCGGCCGGTTTTCATGGCGAGGATGGGTTTCTTTCGCGCGACCTTGCGCGCGACTTCCATGAATTCTCCCGGCCGGGCCAGGCTCTCGATGTGCACGATGATGACGCGCGTGCCTTCGTCCTCTCCCATGTATTCGAGTATCTCGGGGATGCTGATGTCGCACGCGTTGCCGTTGCTGGCGTACATTCTAACGCCTGCGTCGAGTTCAAGGAGCCTGTTGTTGAGAATTTCGCCCACGCCCCCGCTCTGTGCAAGGAGCGATATCGCCCCTTCCCTCAGCGGCGTGAAGGTAAAGTTGGCGTAAAGTTTCACCTCCGGGTCGGAGTTCATGACGCCCTGGCAGTTGGGGCCGAAGATTCTGATGTTGTGCTTCCTGCCTATCTCGACCACCTTCTTTTCCAGTTCGACCCCTTCGCCGCCGATTTCCTTGAAGCCCGCCGTGTTGATGATGACGACCTTCACGCCCTTTTTTGCACAGTCCTCCATCGCCATCGGGACGAGACTGTTCCTGATGACGATGTGCGCCAAGTCAACCTGTCCGGGGACCTCGGAGACGGAGGGGTACGCCTTTATGCCCTCGACTTCCGGTGACTTCGGGTTGACCGGGTAGATGTCGCCGGTATAGCCGTACCTCTTGAGGTTGCGCAGTATCCTGTTGCCGATGTTGAGCGGCCGTTCGGACGCGCCGATGATGGCGACGCCTTTGGGTCTGAAAAGCGGGTCAAGCATGTTATTCTCCATGAGTCTTTTTCCAAGCCGTAGAAAATATTGCGACCGGGGGGTCAGACCCCTCCCGTCGGGCCGGCGGGCCGGCCC
>JAUXGI010000353.1 GCA_030622295.1 Planctomycetota bacterium | reverse complement strand
CTTCCTGTTCATCATGGCCTCCTGTTAATGGTTGACTGGATATCTGTCTCCCGGCCCCGAATTCCCTCGGGGGTGACGAATTACCCGGCCATTCGTTAAAGAAATATTGATGGTCTCTATAGTATAAGACACCAAAAAACGGCAGGTGTGCTAGAAAAAATCCAAAAAAACGCAATTTTTTTGCAAAAAAGCTGGATTCCAACTCTAGAGAATGAGGGCGTTTGGGCCGTAAGTGCCTGCACGATATGAAGAAAGGAAGAATTGCCGAGGGTTCGAACCTCGCCGGCTAAATCATCAAGCGAAAGCCGTAAAAGCGGGTAACTAACCCGCATTTCTCACCACGGCTCGGGGAGTTAGGCCCCTCCCGTCGTCCCGACAAGTCGGGACTCCTCCTCGGTGTCTGACCCCCTCGCCGATCCGCCAGGGGCGGCTGACTCCCCGGGCCTAAAGCGGGCAACTTGAGGTTTCAAGTGATTTGGCGGGTAAGGTTGCACAACCCGAAGCCCGAAACATCCTCTGGCGGGGCTTGCCGGGCTTCCGGTGTTTATTTGCCTCTGGCGTTCATGATTCGCGCGATGTCTTCCTTTATCGCTTCCGCCAGAGACTCCCTGGAATCGAACCTGCACTCGTCGCGCAGGCGTCTGACGAACGTCACCTCCATGCGGTCCCCGTAGACGTTGTTGTGGAACTCATCGAGGATGTGCACCTCTACCCATGTGCGTCCCTCGCGGGCGGACTTGAGGAAGGTGGGGCGAGTGCCGATGTTCGTGACGCTCTCAAAGGGCCTGCCGCTGTAAGCGCCTGTCTTGAAGACGACGCGGGTATGGTAGACGCCCTCGGGGGGGCTGAGTTCGTGGTGCAGGTTCAGGTTTGCGGTGGGGTAGCCGATGTCCCGTCCGCGGCTGTCGCCGTGGATGACCTTGCCCATTATGGAATACGGTCGCCCCAGATACTTGCTCGCCCTCTCCAGGTCTCCGGTTTCTACAGCTGAGCGGATAACGGTACTGCTGACCTTGCGCCCCTCGACATATACCGGCGGCACTTCGCGTGTCTCGAAGAGAGCGCCACCCTCTTCCCCCTTCATCCCGCGCAGGGTATCGATGCCGCCGGCCCTGTTCCTGCCGAAGCGACAGTCGAATCCCAGCACCACCCGCCTGGCGCCGATGGCCTGGTACAGCGCCCGGCGCGCGAATTCCTCCGGCGGCGTCATCGCGGTTTCCTCCCGGAACCTGAGCACGACGGCACAATCCATGCCGAGTTGCTTGAATAGTTCCAGGCGGTGCTCCAGCGACGTGATATACAGGGTGGGGCCGCCCTCGGCGGCTTTTTCCCTCTCGTCCCGCATCGCTTCGGAGGCAGTATTCGAGGTCAGGAAGCGCGAAGGAAAAGAACCCCGCGAGGCGGGGCCGCCCTTGGCGGCTTTTTGACTTCTGGTCCGCATGTCTTCGGGGACGGTGTCCGAAGACACCGGGCGCGAATCCGCCTCAGGCGGAAAAGAACCCCGCGAGGCGGGGCGGATTACGTCGCGCGGGTGGCGGTCAAAGGTCACCACCACGGACTGCCCGCCTGCCTCGCGCGCCCAGGCTGCGGTCTGCTCGAGTACCCTGCGGTGGCCCAGGTGCACTCCGTCGAACGTACCCAGCGTTACGACAGGGCTGCGCAATTCCTCCGACCGTACGTTGTGAAGTCCGAGAAACTCTATCATTTCTTACTTCTCAAGAACTTGTTTTCCAGTTCCTTGAGCCGCCGCGAGTTGACGGTACGGTCACCGGGCGACATCTTGCTTATGAATACAACCCCGTCCAGGTGGTCAATCTCGTGCTGCAAAACCCTGGCCGGCAGGTCGGCGGCCTCCATCTTGCACAGTTTGCCGTCAAGGTCGTAGTACTCCACCTCTACCGCGCTGGACCTTGTGACCTTGCCGTATATCTCCGGGAAACTCAGGCACCCTTCATCGCCGACCTGGCGGCCGTCGTGTGCTACGATTTCCGGATTAATCATGACGATTTCGCCTTCGGGGTCATTGGACGGGTTGGCCACGAACAGTCGCATATCCAGCCCCACCTGGTTGGCGGCAAGGCCGATGCCCTCGGATTTGTACATTACCTCGAACATACCGCGCACGATTTCAAGCACGTGGTCGCCTATCTCGTCGACATCCTGTGTGCGCCTGAGCAAAAGAGGATGAGGGTAGTGCAATATCATCATAACCGGGACTCTCTCGAAACGGCATTGTTGACAACTGTAATGTTAAAGGGACTTGAAAGGGGACTGTCACCATTACGGAGCGCAGACCCCGACTTGTCGGGGGCCAGCTCGTAGATGGTGACTGTCACCT
>JAUXGI010000347.1 GCA_030622295.1 Planctomycetota bacterium | reverse complement strand
TCGAGGAGTTCGCTAACGTACTTTAAATCTGGCACCGCCTTTTCCCCAAGACGCTCTTTCTTTTTTCTTTCTGATCTCCAACTCATATTAACGCCCTTTGAAGTGCCAGTATCTTGCAAGTATCTCATCGATACGAGCGTGGTGCGATGTTGCTATTCCTCGAGCCCACAGCCTGTGGTGTAACTCCTCATGAATGATTGTGTCGATAAATTCTCTCCTTGTCAAGGCAGGCGTAGAGCGGAGTGAGCCTGGACCCATACGTTCCATACCCCCTTTGAGCATCCCGTTCGCTGGCCCAACACGCGTTGCCCTAGAAAACACTCGCGCAACAAAAGGGTCTGGCCCTTTTGTTGCAGTTTTTGGTCTGGTGCGAGAGAGGGGATTCGAACCCCTACGGGTTTCCCCACAGGATTCTAAGTCCTGCGCGTCTGCCGGTTCCGCCACTCTCGCGCGGCCGCATCACGGCGACGGCATTCTATTGTTCGGGCCGTCGTCTGTCAATCTGGAGAGGTCTTTGGGCTTGACTTTGGGTGCACGTCAGAAATGTGGGTAGGCGGCTCTGGTTGCTATGCTGGACGGGGTGTCAGCCGCCACTGGCGGCTCTTTTCCTTTCGTTTCACATAACTTCGCAGGCGGTAACCGAGGATACCAGGTGCGAAAGGAAAAAGACCGGGCAGGGCCCGGCGTCTGACCCCCTTTCCTCTGTGTCGGGGAAAGGTTTACCCACATTTCTGACGTGCACCCCTTGACTTTGGCGCCGGTTGGCTTACGCTGTTTCCTGCACAATGAAGCCGGAACACTGGGGAACGACACTGTTCAAGGGAAACGCGCATGGCGAACATTGATGAAGAATTCAAGAAGAGGCTGGTGGAGATATTCGGGCGCGAAAACGTGAGCGACGAGATGGAGGAGCGGATTTGCGCCTCTTATGATGCGACGAGGCGTTCTGCGCTGCCGGATGCCGTGGTGCGGGCGCAGAACGCGGGACAGATATGCGAACTGATGAAGTTGTGCAACGAGCGGCGCGTGCCCGTGTATGCTCAGGGCGCTTGCACCGGCCTGGTGGGGGCGGCGGTGCCTTTCGAAGGCGGGGTGGCGCTGGATATGACCGGCATGAAGCGCATCATCGAGATTGACCGGCGCAACCTGACGGCGACGGTCGAGCCGGGAGTCGTTACGGCCGACTTGCAGAAGGAGGCGGAGAAGGCGGGGCTGTTCTATCCGCCGGATCCCGCCAGCAACGCCTTCAGCACGCTGGGCGGCAACGTGGCACAGGGAGCGGGGGGCCTGCGGTGCATCAAGTACGGTGTGACGCGGGAGTATGTGCTGGCGCTGGACGTTGTGCTGCCGACGGGGGAGTTGATTCGCACCGGGTCGCTCGCGGTGAAGGACGTAACCGGCTACGACCTCACGGCGCTGATGGTCGGTTCCGAGGGAACACTGGGGATATTCACCAGGATGGTTTTGAGATTGTTGCCGCTGCCGGAGGAGATTGTCACTTCGCTGTGTTATTTCCGTGACGTGGAAAACGCGATGGATGCGGTATCGGCGATAATAGCGGCGAAGATAATACCGCGGGCGCTTGAGTTCATGGACGACGAGTGTGCCCGCAGCGTTCAGTCGGAGCAGGAGTTTGACATGCCGCCGGACACCGGCGCGGTACTGTTGATTGAACTGGACGGCAAGCGTGCGCTGATAGAAGGAGAGATGAAGCGCTGCGTTGAAATATGCAGGTCATGCGGCGCGTTCGAGGTGTTCGAGGCGTACTCCGAGGAGGATTGTGAGAAGGCGTGGTCCGTGCGCCGCGCGATATCTCCGGCGTTGTACAACATCAGTCCGGGCGGAAAAATCAACGAGGATGTGTGCGTGCCGAGGAGCGAATTGACGAAGTTGCTGCACGCCGTCAAGGAGATAAGCAGGAAGCATGAAGTGAAAATAGTGTGTTTCGGGCACGCGGGCGACGGCAACGTGCACGTCAACGCGCTGGTTGACCTGTCGGACGAGTCCGAGGCGGAACGCGGCCATGCGGCGATACGCGAAGTGTTTGAGACGGTTGTCTCGCTGAACGGTACGCTGAGCGGCGAGCACGGGGTGGGCGTAGCCAAGCAGTCCTACCTGTCGATGCAAATACCGGAGAGGGAGATGGATATCATGAGAAGGATAAAGAGATTGTTTGATCCGAACAACATCCTCAACCCGGGCAAGATTTTCCCGCCTGCGCCTGAATAATCCCCGAGCCAATCCGCCTAAGCGGTCCGACATAAGTTTCTTGATGTTAGCAACGGTGATAGTGATCGAATGGCTTCGGGGACAGTCCCGAATCTACGAGCCGGCCCGCTTAGCTCGCATTTCTCACCAGAATTCTGTTGCGTGCGAGGCTCGGG
>JAUXGI010000289.1 GCA_030622295.1 Planctomycetota bacterium | reverse complement strand
GCTCTACATTGGAGGCCAAGATTGCTATTTTACCTGGAGCAAAAGTCTTTGGTAAGTTCGTTCATCTTCTCCAAGACAAACACCGACTAACCTTGCGATTCGAGAACCTAATCGACTCTCTTAACTCTGAGAACGCTCCGCAAGAATTGAAGGCTTTCTTTGAAAGACTGGAGAAATTGTGAGAGCCGAGTGTGACCGCACGAAGGCGATACCTGATGAGTTACGATAAAAGACTGATTGAAGATTAAGCCTCTCCTTATTGTCAAGACCACTTTCCCTCTGAATTAAGGTGGATGCTGGCATCTGCTGCTGCAACGGAAGGAGCCCGTAGAGCGACCCGGAAGGCGCGAAGGCGCACTTCGAGCGCGCGCTGCGGATTTGCATAAAATTCTTTGGCGAAGACCACCCCAAGACCATCACCACGCGGGAAAACCTGGAAGCGCTGGATGACGCCGGTTAGCCGCCCCGCTTCGCGGGGTCTTTTACTTTACGTGCCACCTTATCTTCAGAGTTGACCCCGAGGACACGCACGACGAAAGTAAAGAAGCGGCCGAGGGCCGCCCCGCTTCGCGGGGTTTTGTACGTTCTACGCCTTCTGACCTCGGACGCCCTCTCCGAAGTCATGTGAAATACCTGCTCCCCTGCCGTCTCCCAGCCCACAGTCCATAGTCCATAATCCAAAGTCCCAAAATATGGTTCTTCGCCGAATTTCGGGGAACGGGTAAATCGCCGCAATCCGCCTCAGGCGGAGACAGTCACCTTCTACGATCCGACCTTCATTTTCACCTTACGGTGACAGTTACTAATCTAACGCGGTGACAGTCACTAATCTACGAATCTCGTTCGACAGGCTCACGAGATTCCGTAATTAGTGACAGTCACCGCAAGGCAACTGCCGGGAAATTTTTTCTTGATTTCCGGGGGGGGGGCTTTATAATGCCGCTTCTCTCAAAAATCATTCACGCCTGAAGCAGAATCGCTTGGGGAGAATACGATGAAAATCGTTGTTTGCATGAAGCGCGTTCCCGATACGGAGGCGAAACTCAAAATCGACGCCTCCGGCACCAATATCGAGTCCTCCGGCTTTGATTACGTGCCGAATCCCTACGACGAATACGCCGTCGAGGAGGCTATCAGCCTGAAGGAGAAGGTCGGCGATTCGGAGGTCATCGTGCTGACCATCGGGCCGAAGGAGTCGGTGACGCAGATGCGCAAGTTCCTGAGCATGCGCGCAGACCGCGGTGTGCTGCTTGTCGCGGATCCGGCCAATCTGGACGCCTGGGCCACGGCAAAGATGCTGGCGGATGCGCTGAAGACCATCGAGCATGACATAATCTTCTTCGGCAAGCAGGCCGTCGACAACGACAACGCATCGGTCGGCGTGCAGGTGGCGCAGATGCTGGGCCTGCCGGTGGTGAGCAAGATAGTGAAATTCGAGCACACGGACGGGAAGGTCGTATGCGAGCGGGAAATCGAGGGCGCATGCGAGGTTCTGGAAGTATCCCTGCCGGCGGTCTTCACCACGGAGAAGGGCCTGAACGAGCCGCGCTACCCGAAACTGCCGGACATAATGAAGGCGAAGAAGAAACCGATTGAAGAGCGCGAGATGGCCGTGCCGGAGTCGAAGATCACCGTGCTGAAAATGGAATACCCGCCGGCGCGCCCGCCGGGCAGGATAGTGGGCGAGGGCGTCGAGGCGGTGCCGGAGTTGGTGAAACTTTTGAAGAACGAAGCCAAGGTCATCTGAACCGGGAGGCAGCGATGGCTGATATACTCATATATTGTGAACATCACGAGGGCGCGTTTCGCAAGGCGTCGCTTGAGGCGGTCCGCAAGGGAGCGGATATGGCCGGCGAGCTGGGCGGCGCGGCGGTGGCGGTCGTAATAGGCGCGGGCGTGGCGGACCTGGCCGCGAAGACCGGCGAGTACGGCGCGGCGAAGGCTATCGCCGTCGAAAGCGACGCGCTGAAGAACTTCACCGTCTCCGGGCACGGCCAGGCGATGGCCGAGGTCGCAAAGAAGGTTCAGCCCGCGACGATATTCATGCCCGCGACGAGCCAGGGCAAGGACCTGTCGGCGGCGCTGGGCGCGCTGCTGGAGGCGGGCTACGCGAGCGACTGCACGGAGGTGAGCGTGCAGGACGGGAAACTGACCGTCAAGCGACCCGTCTATGCCGGCAAGACATACGTCACAGTTCAGTTCAATTCGGAGCCGGCGGTCGTTTCGCTGAGGCCGAACGTGTTCCCGGCGGGAGAGCCTGAAGCGGGCAAGACCGCCGAGGTGGAGCGCATGGACGTATCCGTAACGCCGCGCGAGACCGTGAAGGAAGTAGTCGCCACGGGCGTCGGCAAGAAAGAGTTGACCGAGGCGGACGCCGTGGTAAGCGGCGGTCGTGGAATGAAAAGCCCGGAAAATTACAATATCCTGCAGGAACTGGCCGACATGCTGGGCGCAGCGGTTGGCGCGTCGCGCGCTGCGGTGGACGCCGGCTGGCGGCCCCATTCGGACCAGGTGGGTCAGACGGGCAAGACGGTCTCGCCCAAACTCTACATCGCCTGCGGCATTTCCGGTGCCATCCAGCACCTGGCGGGCATGCGCACCTCGAAGTGCATAGTTGCAATAAACAAGGACAAGGAAGCGGCGATATTCCAATTGGCCGACTATGGAATAGTCGGTGATTTATTCGAAGTGGTCCCTACCCTTACTGAAGAACTGAAGAAGGTCCTCTAATTTGTTCGAAGTGGTCCCCTCTCTTACTGAAGAACTGAAGAAAGCCCTACAATCCGAAGAAGAGCAATACGACCAACGTACAAAGCCGCCCCGGGAAACCGGGGCGGTTTTTTTGCATCTCGCGAAACTCTCAACCAACCCGCATTTCTCACCAGCAAAATGTAGGGAACGGGCTGAATTTATCCCGAGCCTGCGAGGGAGCCCGTTCCGGTTCCGGAAACGTGTGG
>JAUXGI010000288.1 GCA_030622295.1 Planctomycetota bacterium | reverse complement strand
GCCAACGGGCCTGCGAAGGGAGCGGGGCTGTTCCAGATTTCAAGCGCGGGGAAAAAGGAGATGATTACGTCCAAGACGACCATGCACAAGATGGAAACCGTCACGACCGTGATAAAGCGGAAAAGACGGCGGCGCATCTTCTCACGCGTCCTGCTGAGCGAAATCAGCGCCAGCACGCCGCCCGTCGTCACGAGGAAGAAAGCCGCAGCAAGCATGACCAGCGTATAACCCATGATCAGCGGGTTCCAGTCGGGGACCTCGTCGGGCTTGAGCGGATGGTGCAGAAGGAAGGCGGTGATGCACAGGAGGCACAGGGCGATGCCCAGAAGCGTAAATCTCAACCTCCGGGCTGAACCTCTCGACCTGCTCCCTGCCGTATCCGTCATCGTCGATCACCTACGCGAGCGGGTAATACAAGAAGGGAACCACCACATTCATAAAGACGACCAGCAGCCCGATGATGAGGAGCAGAACTACCAGCGGTATGAGCCAGTATTTCTTCTCCTCCATGAGGAATTGAAGCATCTGCCGGATTATTTTGATTCTTTTCAGCATGTTTTGCTCTGTTGTTTCAGGTTTAAAGTTTCAGGTTTCAGGGCTCGCCGATCAGTTCCATTTCCTGAAACCTGAAACCCTCACCCTTGCCCTTGCCCTTCGCTCCCTTACTGCGTTGCGCTGTCCGCGGCGATACGCGCGAGCGCCTCCGCACTCAGTTCTTTCTTCCCTGTATCGGCCTTGTCCAGCACGAACTTGCCCATGAAAAGATAATCCATGTCCGTCTGCACGAAGCATTCATAGGCGTCGCGGGGCGAATGCACTATCGGCTCACCGCGGATGTTGAACGATGTATTAAGCAGCACGGGCACTTTCGTCAACTTCTCAAACTCCCGCAGCAGCCTGTAGGCCGGCGGGTTCTGCTTCTCCGTTATGGTCTGCACCCGCGCGGTGCCGTCGACATGTGTCACGGACGGTATCACGTCGCGCTTGTCCTCGTAGACGTCGCCTATCAGCAGCATGTACGGGGAGGGTATGTGCATGTCGAAATACTCCTGCTGATTCTCAACGGTCACCACGGGCGCGAACGGCCTGAAAGGCTCGCGGTGCTTGACGCGCGCGTTCAGTACGTCCTTCATGTCGTGCAGCGTGGGGTTGGCGAAGATGGTCCTGTTGCACAGCGCCCTGGGGCCGAACTCCATCCTGCCCTGAAACCAGCCTATGATTTTGCCTTCGGCCAGTGCCTTCGCCGCGGACTTCAGGAGTTCATCTTCGGAGAGTGTTCTGTAGGACACTTCGTGTGTGTCGAGGAAAGCCTTTATCTGTTCGTCGGTGAAACCGTCGCCGGTGTATGCGTCGTCCATGACGCAGGTGCGTTCGTTGTCGAGCAGCGAGCACCACAGGTACATCGCCGCGCCCAGCGACGTGCCACCGTCGCCCGCGGCCGGCTGGATGAAGACGTCCCTGTACGGGACCTCGCGCATGATGCGCCAGTTCGCCAGGCTGTTCAGTCCCACGCCGCCGGCCATGCACAGGTGGTCCATGCCGGTGCGCTCGCGCAGGCTGCGCGCCATCTTCACCTCGGCCTCTTCGAGCACGTCCTGGAGCGTTGCGGCCATATCCAGCGATAACTCGCTCATCGCCTCGCTTGCCTTCCGCCGCGGACCGAACACCTTAAAGAACTTGCGCCCGGTCATCTGCAACCGCTTCGTGTAGGCGAAGTAGTCCATATTCAGCCGGAACGAGCCGTCGTCGGCTATCTTTATGATGTCCTCGAACTCTTTTCGAAAGCGGGGTTTTCCGTACGACGCCAGGCCCATCACCTTGCCTTCGCCGCTGTTGACGCGGAAGCCCAGCCAGCCGGTGACCATGCTGTAGAGCAGGCCCAGCGAGTGGGGGAAGTCAATCTCGTGGGTCAGTTCAATCTTGTTTCCGCGTCCGACGCCCATCGTCGTGGTGGCGCTTTCGCCGACTCCGTCTATCGTCAGAATGGCGGCCTCCTCGAACGGCGACACGAGGAACGCGCTCGCTGCGTGGGCCAAGTGATGCCCCACGAAAGCGATTTCGCCCCTGTATTTCAACTCTTTGTGGAGAATGATGGGGACCCACAGTTTGCGCTTCAGCCAGGAGGGCAGCGTGCGCATGAACATCATGTAGCCGCGCGGGTAGGAGTGGACGTGCGTCCGCAGCATGCGCTCGAACTTGTGGAACGGCTTCTCGTAGAACGCGACATGGTCGACGTCGTTTATCGTTATGCCGTTATACTCGAGCGCGGCGTTGATGGCGTTGATGGGGAATTCGTTGCAATGCTTTTGCCGCACGAAGCGTTCTTCTTCCGCGGCGAAGACCACGCGCCCGTCCTTGACCAGCGCGGCGGACGAGTCGTGATAGAAACAGGAAATTCCGAGTATGTACATAAATTGTCTTTATGTGAAAGTCAGAAGTCAGAAGTATCAGCGTTCATCTGTGTTTCCCCTGCCTACCCCCCTACTCCCTACTCGCCTACTTTCTCTCCTGTTTTCCTTCAAAACGGCCTCTGCGCCTTTTCCAGAGTAACCTCTTTTTGTTCCCGCTCCACCCAGTATGACTTCTTGTCCTCGAACTTCATATCCAGCAGGTGAACGCCGAAGATACGCGCTATCAGTTTCGTCATTCCAACACCGAAGACGAAACTGAATGTAAGCAGCGCCAGCCCGACGGGCACGACTATGATTCGCGTGATAGCCTTCCACGTCTCCCATGCTCTGTGGATGTTGCCGTACGCAAGGACAAGTACGAGCATGGTCGCCGGGATTATCGCCGCGACCCTGAACCACCCGGACAGGCGCAGCCATCCCGGCACGAAGAAAAGCAACAGCATAGCCGTTGCCGCGGTCACGACGCATGCCGCTATTTCAGGCAAACCGTATTTTCCCGTCCGCAATCCTGCCTCCGTCAAAGACATATCGGGGACGTTCCGCCTCATACAAAAAAAAGGGGAG
>JAUXGI010000331.1 GCA_030622295.1 Planctomycetota bacterium | reverse complement strand
GTCGAAAAGGTCGAGTCGCTCCTGGGCCACATAAGCCTTCGCGCCGAGAGCAAGGTCGCGCGGGCGGGTGTAATAGTCGAACGTGAAATCGGGTTCGACGCAATCTGTAAGGGTTTGGGCTTGCCCCGCTGACGTTTCCCGGAGGCGCCGCATGGACGACCTCATCTATCTGGACCACGCAGCAACGACGCCCGTCCACCCGCTGGTGCGGCAGGCGATGATGCTCTACCATACGGAATACTACGGCAATCCCGAGACCCTTTACAGCGCGGGCGGCGCGGCGAATGAGGCCGTTGAGGATGCGCGCAGGAAGGTCGCCGCGCTCATCAATTGCGACCCGTCGGAGATATACTTCACCGGCGGAGGCACGGAAGCCGACAACTGGGCCGTCAAGGGAACCGCATACGCGCGGGAAAAAAAGGGCAAACACATCGTCACCAGTGCAATTGAGCATCATGCCGCGCTGGAGCCGTGTCATTTTCTGGAAAAGCGCGGGTTCGACGTTACGCGCCTGCCCGTGGACTCGGACGGCCTGGTGACTCCCGACGACGTGAAAAAGGCGATAAGAAAAGACACCATCCTCGTCAGCATCATGCACGCCAACAACGAAGTCGGGACCGTGGAGCCTGTCGAGGAGATAGGGAAAATAACCCGGGAAGCGGGCGTGGCGTTCCTCGTGGACGCGGTACAGACGGTGGGCAACTATCCGGTGGACGTGCAGACGATGGGGTGCGACATGCTGGCGCTGTCCGCTCACAAATTTTACGGGCCAAAGGGGGTCGGCGCACTGTACCTGCGCAAGGGCACCCGCCTGGTGCAACTGCTGCACGGCGGCGGCCAGGAGGGGGGCAAGCGCGCCGGCACGCACAACGTCCACGGCATCGTGGGCATGGGCAGGGCCGCCGAAATAGCGATGGAAGAAATGACCCCGGTAATGGAGCAGGAGACGGAACTCCGCGACAGGCTCATCGAGGGCATACTCGACGGCATTCCCGACGTGCGGCTGAACGGGCACGCGACAAGACGCCTGCCCAACAACGTCAGCGTATGCGTGGAAAAGGTCGAGGGAGAGGCGATGCTGCTGAGCCTGGACATGAAACGGATATGCTGCTCCAGCGGTTCGGCCTGCACCACCGGTTCGCTGGAGCCTTCGCATGTGCTGCTGGCGCTGGGGATACCTGTGGAAATAGCGCACGGCTCCCTGCGGTTCAGCCTGGGGCGCTGGACCACGGAAGAGCAGATAAACTACGTCCTGGAAGTGCTCCCGGCTATCGTGCAGAGGCTGCGCGGCATGTCCCCGGTAAAATAGAGGGCAAGAAAGCAGGAGAGTAGGCAAGTAGGCAAGGGGTAGTAGGGGACGGTCTTTAGACCGTCCCCCGGAACGGCCTAAAGGCCGTTCCCTACATCCCGTGGTGAGTAATACGGGGTTAAAGCCTTGAATGGGTATACTTCAGAAAAGTGGGCGAACCTTTTTCTGACCCCCTCGCAGTGAACCTTTTCGCGCGGAGCGTGAAATGTACAGCAAGAAAGTCATGGACCACTTCACCAACCCGCGCAATGTCGGCGTGATTGAAGACGCCGACGGCGTGGGCGAGGTGGGCAATCCGGTCTGCGGCGACATGATGAAAATCACCATCAGGGTGAACAACAACACAATCGCGGACATCAAGTTCCAGACCCTCGGCTGCGGGGCGGCGATAGCCACCAGCAGCATCCTGACCGAGATGGCCATGGGCAAGAGGCTGGACGAGGCCATGAAGATTACGCGCGACGCGGTCGCACAGGGTCTGGACGGCCTGCCGCCCAACAAGATGCACTGCAGCAACCTGGCCGCGGACGGCCTGCACAAGGCTATCGAGGACTATTACGCCCGACAAGAAAAGAGAGGCAAAGGCAATGCGAAGAAGTAACATCATGACGGTGATAGCGCTGGTCGCGGTGGCCGTGGCGGCCGCATCTGTTCTGTCAGGCTGCAAGGGCGAGGCGGGTATCCGCAAATATCTGCCCGGCTTCCTGAAGCGAAAACCCGAGCCGGCACCGCCCACGGAAGAAAGTTTCCGCCTGAGCGCCGAACAATACTTCCTCGATAACGGCTACGAAAAGACGGGGGACGGACGGTACCGCATTTCTGATGACGAGACACAGGGATGGCGCACGCATCTGCTCGACTGGGAGCCGGTGAGGATAATCGACTACTCACATTCCACCTACCACTACCAGGGAATAGTCCGAAGAAAGACGATAACCAGGGTTGGAGACAGGGACGAGATAAAAGAATCGCCCTTTATCATGTACTGGAACGCCGGAGGAAACAGGTGGGAACACCTGTTCGGCAGCGACATACCCCAGCCCGGTGACTGATTAGTTTCTGTTGCCAAAAATCGATTTCCCCCGCGAGGGGGTCAGGAGTCCGAGCGTACCGCGAACCCCCATCTTTAATCTTGACGGTATACTAAGCGGTCCGACATAAATATTGAGAAACAGGTGCGGAT
>JAUXGI010000377.1 GCA_030622295.1 Planctomycetota bacterium | reverse complement strand
CTCGACATAGGGAGTCGGCTGGATTCGGAACACCGTCTCACGCCGCAGGCGGTGGCAAGGCTCGTCAAACTCCTTGAGAAGGAGAGCGATACCGAGACGGTGCGCGCAATCATAGGCGTCCTGGGGAAACTCAGGGCCGTCGAAGCGGTGGAAGGCGTCATCGGAGCCGCGAGGAGAAACACCGGGGTAATCCCCGACGCAGTCGGCGCCCTGAGGCGCATCGGCGACCCGCGCGCCCTGGATTTCTTCCTGGAAATCCTCTCAAAGGTCACGTTCGACAACTACCGGATATACCGCGCGCAGGCCGAGGCGATTGCGTGGGCGGTTCAATCCTTCGACCGGACGGCGGTTTCCACCAGGCTCCGGCAGGTGGGCACCGACCGGGACGAGGACCCCAACGTCCGCAGGGCCGCCCTCACGCTCAGTTATGTGATTGACGACCCCGGAAGCAGGGACGACTGGGACGTGGGCGCGTATCTGCTGAAAACGGCTGAAGACGAAGGCGAGCCGACGCCCGCAAGGAGCGGCGCCATAGTGGGTCTGGCCCTGAGAGAACACAGGGGAGCAGTGACGAGCCTCACAGGGTTGCTGAGGTCCGATGATGACGAAATCGCGCGAAGCGCGGCCTTTGCGCTGGGGGTCATCGGCGACGAGCGGGCGTTCGTGCCACTGCTTGACATGCTCAAGGTCCTTCGCGAAGGACCGCCGGAAAGGGAATCCCTGAAAAACATGACCATCGACGCGCTGGAGAAACTGACGGGCGAGCATTACGGCTCCAACATACATGCATGGGAGAAATGGTTCACCAGGCGCATGCGCGAGGCGGAAGAACGGCATGATTGAATCCGCGAGGCGCCTTTCAAAAGCAATCCTTCGCAACGTATCGAGACCAGAAAACGATGAAAGTCTATTTCGACTATAATGCCACCACTCCCGTGGACCCTCGAGTTCTCAAGGTGATGACGTCCGTGTATGCAGAGACGTTCGGCAACCCTTCAAGCGTGCATGAATACGGCAGGGCGGCGAACAGCCTTGTAGAGGAGTCGCGGGAGAAGATGGCGGAGTTAATCGGCGCATCGCCCGGGGAAGTCATCTTCACAAGTTGCGGCACCGAGGCCACCAACATGGCCGTGAAGGGCGCCGTTGACGCCGATACGCGGCCCCGAAAGCACATCATCACAACCGAGGTCGAGCACAATTCCGTCCGCCAGACCTTCAAACGCCTCGAGCGGCGGGGCGTGGCCGTGACGTTCCTGCCAGTGAACGGCGACGGCCTCATAAACCCGGCGGAGTTTGAGAAGGCCGTGACGGAAGAGACCGTCCTTGCCAGCATCCTGCACGCCAACAACGAAACCGGCGTCATTCAGCCCCTGGAGGACATCGCGGCGATTTGCAGAGAACGCGGCGTATGTCTTCACACGGACGCCATACAGGCGGTCGGCAAGATACCGGTGAACGTGCGCAGACTGGGCGCGGACATGGCGAGCATCTCCGCGCACAAGTTCTACGGGCCGAAGGGCGTCGGGGCGCTGTACGTCAGGACCGGCACGCGCATGGAGCGCTTTATGGACGGGGGCGGACACGAGGGGGGGCTGCGCGCAGGCACGCATAACGTCGCCGGCATCGTCGCCATGGCGCGCGCGCTGGAACTGTCGGTAAGCGAAATGCCCGAAACGATGAAGAAAATGGAATCACAGCGCGACAGGTTCGAGGGGACGCTGGTCAAGACGCTCGATAACACATACATCAACGGTTCGATTGAAAACAGGCTGCCCAACACCGCCAACATTCGCTTTGAGGGCGTGGAAGGAGAGGCCGTACTGATGAGCCTTGATTTGGAGGGCATAATGGTATCGACCGGCTCGGCGTGTGCTTCCTCATCGACGGAGGCTTCGCACGTGCTTCTGTCGATGGGCCTGACGGAGCGCCAGGCCGAGTCGTCGATACGCTTCAGCCTGGGCAAGCCGACGACCGACGAGGAGATAGACTACTGCCTGGAGAGAATCCCCGCCGTCATCACCCGCCTGCGCCGGATCGGCGAGGGCTGTCACTGATTGGAACGCAGAAAACACAGAAATTCGCAAAAGACCACAGAAGGCCCCGCTTCGCGGGGTT
>JAUXGI010000156.1 GCA_030622295.1 Planctomycetota bacterium | reverse complement strand
TTACATGATAGATATTCGGCCCATACTGCACGTAGACGACAGCGTGGACGACATCACCAACGACGTGAAGAAAATTCTTGCGGCCGAGTGACGTTCCGAATGCCATTGAGGATTGAGACGTGCAAAAGACCGTAGGCGAACTTGCCGCCCTGGTCGACGGCGAGGTGATGGGCGACCCGGACACTGTCATCACCGGCGTGGCGGACGTATGCAACTCTCGCCAGGGGGATGCCACCTTCGCTGCCAGCAAGAAATATGAGGCGATGATACAGATGTCTCACGCCTCCGCGGTAATCGTGCGAAAGAGTTGCGAGGTGCCGAATGACTCGAAGGCCTTCATCAGGGTCGACAACCCCGATGTCGCATTCGCCGAAGTCGTCAATACGTTCGCGCCCGAGCCGATACCCCTGAAGCCCGGCGTGCACCCCACCGCCGTAATCGCTCCCGGCGCGCAACTGGGCGAAGGCGTGCACGTAGGCGCTTGCGCGGTCATAGAGGAGGGCGCAAGCGTCGGAGACCGCACGGTTATCTACCCGCACGTCTATATCGGGCACTACAGCAAGATAGGCAGCGACTGCCTGATTTACCCGAATGTTTCAATCCGCGAGAGATGCAAAATCGGCAACCGTGTTATTCTGCATTGCGGCGCGGTCATCGGCTGCGACGGTTTCGGCTATGCCACGGTTGACGGCAAGCGAAAAAAGATACGCCAGACCGGTTACGTGGAACTGGAAGACGACGTGGAGGTCGGCGCCAACACAACCATCGACCGCGCGCGCTTCGACAGGACGATCGTCAAGAAAGGCACGAAGATCGACAACCTGGTTCAGATAGCCCATAACGTATCCATCGGCGAGAACGGCCTCGTCTCCGCCCTCACCGGAATATCCGGCTCCTGCGAGATCGGCAAGAACGTCATGATAGCAGGGGAGGTCGGCACGCAGGGACACATCAAGATAGGAGACAACGTGATGATAGCCGGCCGGGCGGGCGTCACCAAGGACGTCCCCTCGAACGTGGCCATTTCCGGCTATCCTCACATGCTGCACGAGAAATACCGCCGAATCCAGATACTCAAGAAAAGGTTGCCGCAACTCTTCGAGCGGGTCAAAAACCTCGAAGAAGAACTCAGAAGACTACATGAAGTATCAGAAGACAATAAAAAAACCCGTTGAGTACCGGGGCGTGGGCCTGCACACCGGCGCCGAAGTAAGGGTGCTCTTCAAGCCCGCCGAAGAGGACGCCGGCGTGAACTTCGTGCGCGTGGACCTCCCGGAGAAGCCGCGCGTCCCCGTCAACGCCAACTCCATCTCCTACCGGATGCGGCGCACGTCGCTCAAGCACGAAGGCGCGGAAGTCCACACGGTCGAGCACCTCATGGCCGCGCTCAGCGGCATGGGTATCGACAATCTCATCATCGAGATAGACGGCCCCGAGGTGCCCGGCGGCGACGGCAGCGCCCTCACGTTCGTCGAACTCCTAAAGCAGGCAGAGATAGTAACCCAGCGGTCGCCGAAGAAGGTCTTCGAAATCAAATCGCCCATCGCCGTGGCCGAAAAAGACGTTACGCTCGTCGCCCTGCCCGGCGAGGACGGACTGACTATTTCCTACACGCTCGATTATCACATCCCGTCAGTCGGCTCGCAGTATTTCACCATTCGCGTGGACGAGGATACCTTTGAGCGCGAACTCGCCCCCGCGCGAACCTTCTGCCTCAGCAGCGAAGTGGAAGAACTGCAAAAACAGGGCCTCGGAAAGGGCGCCTCATACGAGAACACCCTTGTAATCAGCGACAAGGGAGTCGTCAACAATGACCTGCGGTTCCCCGACGAGTTCGTGCGGCACAAAATACTCGACCTTCTCGGAGACCTCTTCCTGATTAACGCGCGGCTGACCGGCCACATCGTGGCGAACAAATCCGGCCATCCCATGAACATGAAACTGGTCAAGAAAATCCTGGAGGAAATGCGCCGCCAGGAGGCCGAACAGACCAGCCGCAACGAAACCTCGCTCGGAATCCGTGAAATCCAGAAAATACTCCCCCACCGCTACCCGTTCCTCCTGATAGACCGGGTCGTCGAACTCGACGGGTACAAGCGTGCCGTCGGGATTAAGAACGTGACATACAACGAGGCGTTCTTCCAGGGGCATTTTCCCGGGCAGCCCATCATGCCGGGCGTACTCATCTTCGAGGCGCTCACGCAACTCGCCGGCGTACTGCTGTTGCGGAAAATGGAGAACGTTGGAAAGACCGCCGTGCTGCTGAGCATGGACAAGGCTCGAATACGCAAAACCGTCATCCCCGGGGACCAGTTGATCCTCGAGGCGGTCGCCAGCAAGGTAAAGAGCCGCACCGGCCAGGTCAACGTCCGTGCCAAGGTGGACGGCAAGGTCGTCGCCGAGGCGCAAATCCGCTGCATGCTCGTAGATACATAAAAGACATTCGCCCTTCCGGGGATGACTCCGCGAGGGGGTCAGGAATTTATCCCGACAAAAGAGGGGCCGAGGAGCAGCCTTCGGCTGCCTTTTCCTTACACGCAACCAGATATCTCATAACATGAACATTGCCCCGACAGCACAGGTAGACCCGAATGCCGTACTCGGCAAGGACGTCGAGGTGGGGCCGAACTCCGTTATCGGCCCCCACGTCGCAATCGGGGACGCCACGCGCATCGGACCCAACTGTGTCATAGTCGGGCATACCGTCGTTGGCCGAAACAACTGGATAGTGGGCAATGCGTCCCTGGGCACGCCGCCGCAAGACCTCTCCTACCGCGGCGAGCCGACCCGGCTGGTAATCGGAGACAACAACACATTCCGCGAGTTCGTCACAGTCAACCTAGGCACCGCAAAGGGCGACGGCGTCACGACAATCGGCAGCAACTGCCTTTTCATGGCCTGCAGTCACGTCGGGCACGACTCCATAATGGGCAACGGTGTCATCCTGGTCAACAATGCCCTTCTGGGCGGGCATGTCCTGGTAGAGGACCATGCCATAATCAACGGCGCTGCCGCTATTACCCAGTTCACGACGGTGGGCACCCTTGCCTACATAGGCGGCCTGACCCGCATAGTGCAGGACGTTCCGCCGTTCATGATAGTCGAGGGCCACCCCGCAAGGATGCGCGGGGTCAACATAATCGGCCTCAGGCGAAACGGCCATTCCGAGGAAGCCGTAACCGCCCTCAAGGACGCCCACAGGAAGATATACCGCTCCGGCAAACTCCAGAGCCGGGCGTTTGAAGAACTGGAAACCCGTCCCGACACCACAGCCGAAGTGCTCTACCTCGTCCGGTTCCTCCGAAACAAGCAGAAAGGCAAAAATGGCCGCGCCAGAGAAGCGCTCAGAAAGGACGTCCATGCCTAAAGCCGCGGTCGTAGGCGTCGGTCATCTCGGCAGGCACCATGCCCGCATTTATGCCGAACTGCCCGATGTCCAACTCGTGGCCGTTGTGGATACAAACCCCAGGCGCGCCGCGGGCATCGCAAAGCGTCACCACTGCGAGCCGTGCGACGACTTCAGGAAAATCATCGGGCGGGTGGACCTGGTCAGCGTGGCGGTTCCCACCGAGTCGCATTTTGAAATCTCAAAGACATTCCTGGAAGCCGGGGTTCCCGTCCTTGTGGAAAAGCCAATCGCGGGGACGGTCGAAGAGGGCGAAGAACTGGCAGACGTCGCGCGGCGGAAGGGCCTCGCCCTCCAGGTCGGTCACGTCGAGCGCTTCAACCCCGCCGTGATGGCGGTCCAGCGTCTCATCGGGCCGCCGAAGTTCATCGAGTCGCACCGCCTCAGCCCCTATTCATTCCGCTCCACGGACATCGGCGTGGTCATGGACCTGATGATACATGACATCGACATCATCCTGCACCTGGCGCAATCCGACCTCGTCGGCGTGGATGCGCTGGGCTTCGGCATAATCTCAAAGAGCGAGGACATCGCCAACGCGCGCCTGACGTTCGAGAACGGCTGCGTGGCGAACGTCACCGCCAGCCGCATCTCGAACAAATCCATGCGCAAGATACGCGTATTCAGCGCGGATTCGTACGTCTCGCTCGATTATGGCGAACGCAACGCCCTCATATACCGTCCCACGCCGCAGATACTCTCGGGCGAGTTTGACGCGGGAGAATTCCTGCGAACTATTGATGTCACAAAAGTGGAGAACTTGAGCGATATCGTTTTCAGAGACCTTGTGCACATCGAGCAGGTCAAGATGGACGAGTACGAGCCGCTCAAGCGGGAGATAGAGTCGTTCGTGGAGTGCGTGCGAACCGGCGGCGAGCCGGTCGTCACCGGCGAGCACGGCGTGCGCGCCATGAGAGCGGCTGTGATGATTACGGAAAAAATCCACATGCACTCCTGGGAAAAGAGGTGAAAG
>JAUXGI010000135.1 GCA_030622295.1 Planctomycetota bacterium | reverse complement strand
CAACGCCGAGAACGACAAGTTGACCATGCAGGTCGCCCGCGGGAACGACATCTGGATGCACATACAGCACCAGACGGGCTCGCATGTGATCGTGCAACTGCCCCGCGGCAAGACGCTTTCTCTCGACGCGCTGCTCGACGCGGCAAACCTGGCCGTGTATTTCAGCAAGGTGCGCGAGGCACGAAAGGCCCCCGTGGACTATACCTACAAGAAGTACGTGCGAAAGCTGAAAAAGGCCGAACCCGGCAGGGTGACTTACTCAAACAACAAGACCATAATCATAGCGCCTGACAAGGAACGCCTCAAAAGACTCCTGGGAAAGGAGGGCGTGTAGAACGTGCACCCGTACCTTCGTCGCGGCTTGACGCCGGCCGGCGTATGTGTTGTAATACGCCGCAGGAGAAGGACACACCCGGAGAAGCATTTCTATGAAGCCCACTCTAAGAACGTCCGGCAAAACGAATCAGGCGGGCGGGTCAGATGTTTATCCCGCCTGTCTCGCTTGTCCCGCTTGTCCCGACGGAGGATGGGACGGAGGAAGGGCCCGGCCTGCGCAGAACACGTATTTGCTTATATTGGACGCCCTGGCAATCTCGGTTCTGCTGTTTGCAGTGTGCTTTTGCAATACGGGCTGCAAGAGAGAAATAGAATCTGCATCTCCGCCGGAGGTCGATACGGAGGAAGCCTGTCTTGGCTGGGAGAAGCGGCGCAAGTTTGAAGAGTGGTATAACAAGGGAGTCGCCTGCCTTGACTGGTGCAACAAAGCGGCAAGGCGCGTAACGCTCCTCATGGAGTACACGCACAATTCGGAGGAACTGGACCAGACGTTGCGTGCCCAGCACACGTTTCTGCAGCAGGCGGAGGGCTGCTTCCGGGAAGCGCTTCGAATTGACCCGAACTCGATAGCGTCGCATCAGGCCCTGTGCCAGGTAACTTCAAAACTGGGTAAATATGATGAAGCAATCGAGCACGGGCTGCTGGTGCTTGAGAAGGCCCCGTCCAGAATGCTCATTTACCGGTATGTGGCCGTCGCATATCAGCGCAAGGGGTATGAACTCGCCGGACGTGAACGTTCGGAGTACTATGAAAAGGCGGTTCAGATAATCCTGGGGTATGCCCCCAGGGACAGGGACCCCCTGGGTCAGGCTTACATGTACACCTATATGGGCGAAATATGTTCCGAACTGGCGAAATGGCTCGAGGGGAAAGAGCGGATTAATCAGTACGACAGGATAATCCGGCACGTGGGCGGCTACGTGGAGCAACATCCCGATAACGAGTTTGCAGAAGATATGCGGGCTCTGGTCAGGGCCGCGCGGGAGTTCAAGGCCGACTTTGAGTCGGGTTACAAGTGAGAAGGCGCAGGCTGTCTTTGGGGGATTCCGCGATGAGACGTGTAGCGTTGTGCGCGATTTTGCTGGGCCTTGTTGCGGGTGCCGGCTGCAACCTGGCCGGTCGGAAGCCTCAAATCCATGAAATCGCGAGAGCACAGATAGACGTCCTTCTGAACGAGGCCCAAACGTATATGAACCGTGCCGGACAGGGCAAGGGATTAGTGCGTCTCTTTCATGTCGAACTGGGCGAGCAGGCGAAAGAACTGGAAGAACGCGCCCGGGAGAATGTTGAACTGGCCCGGGACAAATGTTACGAGGCTTATAACATTGAGCCCAGGTGGGCGCCCACAAACCACGCCATAGCGATATGCGAGATGGCCCTCGGCCAGAGCGATAAAGCGATAGAGTTCGCGCGCAGAACAATCCACCTGGACAGGGAACGCCAGGATGCCTGGCTGATAATCGGCGTCGCTCACGTGCAGAAGGGGCAGACAGCACAGGACATCGAAAAGAAAAAAGAGGAATACCGCAAGGCAATTGATGCTTACGAGACCTTCGTGGAGAATCGGCCCATGCACATGAGCGTCCCCTACGTGGAAAGCACCGTCGAATATCTCAGGGAGGAAGTTGCCGCTCTCCAATGACAGCAAAAGAGGTCTGACCCCTTTTGCTGTTACAGTCTAATCCCATTTTATCTTCACAATCCTGAACTTCACGTTTCGGGTTCCCTCCGGCATGCGGAATGTCAGATGTACGCGCTTGCCCTTGTCTAAATCCCTTTTTTGCCTGTGGAGAACGGTGGTTACGATGTGCCTGTCGTCGTCATAGAAGGTAATATCGAGGGTGAAATCCTCAATATCTCTTTCTGTTGTGTTCGCTACGACCACCGTCACTCTGCCGGAGTCGTGGTCGATGTGGCAGTTCGACACGTCCACCTTTCCCGGCTCGAAAGTGAAACTTTGAAAGACGCTTTCCGGCACCCGGCCCGGCACGGTCATGCTGTAGTCAACGTCCCTTCTTGTTTCTCCCTTTTTGTCCCAGGCGGGGCCGGCCATCGCCGCGAAGTCTTCCCCGGCCAGGGCACGCTTGTAGCAATCCATCGCCTCGGGCAGCAGGGCGTTCAGGCTCGCGGCACGTTCGGCGTGACCGGGGTGAGTTGCATAGATGTCAAAGGGAATGGTGTCGGTTTGCGCGGCGCGTTCCCAGATATGTATCACCGCATGAGGGTCGAAGCCAGCCTTGGCCATATAGAGCATTCCCCAGTGGTCGGCCTCGAACTCCTGTATCCGTGAATACGCGGGCACGAGGACGTATATCATCTGGTTCATGGCTTCCACGCTCCGTGCTGCGCCCGGCTTGCCGCTGGCCGCTGCGGCTATGTTCGCCGCCAGCATCAGCGCCTGCATGGCCATCACGGTGGTCAGCCTCTCTGTGCCGTGTCGCGCGGTGGCATGCGTGACCTCGTGTGCTATGACCGCCGCCAGTTCCTTGTCGTCTTCTATCATCTTCCAGATGCCCGCAAATATCATTATCTGCCCGCCCGGCAGACAGAAGGCGTTAGGCGTGGGATTCTCGGTGTAGTAAATGCGCCAGGGCAGGTCGGGCAGGTGGCTGACTCGCGCAATCTGGTAGAGGATGTCTTCGCACTTCTCCTGCATCGCGGGATTCGCCGGCAGCCAGCCCTCCCGGCGGCTGAAATCCAGGAACTCCTTCATCGCATCCTGGCCGAAGCGGATGTCGTCGTCAATCGAGTACATGTTGAACTGCCGCCCGCCGGTTATCGGGTCGGTCTGGCATCCGGCCAGTGCCCCGGCCGTCAGCGCTACCGCCAGCAGCAGCGCAACAATTGGAAACCGTCTCATAACCTCGCCCTCCAAGAGGTTTTGGGGGCACAAATAACCCTTGTGATACGGCGGGCACGGCCCGCTTTTTCTTTCTGGATTTCGTTGCCGCGCTTGAAACCTGAAACCTGAAACTTGAAACTTCCCTTTCCCTTGCCCCTTGCTATTCGCCGCTCATCTTCCATTCGCCTTCGAAGACCTCTGCCGCGTGGCCGGTCATATATACGTGGTCGTCTTTTTTCCATTCAATTTCCAGGTCGCCGCCCGAAAGGTGAACAAGGATGGCACGCCTGGTAAGGTCGTTCAGGACACCCGCCACACATGCGGCGCTCGCGCCGGTTCCGCAGGCCAGCGTCTCGCCCGCACCACGCTCCCACGTGCGCTGGACGACCTCGCCGCTGTTCACTATCTGCACGAATTCCACGTTGGCTCCTCTCGGGAAGATATCGTGAGTCTCTATCGGCGGGCCGTATTTCTCGACGGGGAAGTTCTTCACGTCGGCGACGAAGACGACGCAGTGCGGGTTGCCCATCGACACGCATGTAATCCCAAACTCGCGGTCGAGAACTCCGAGCGACGCGCCCACAATCCTCTCGCCCGGCAGGCTGACCGGAATCTCGCCGGGGGAGAGGCGTGGCGCTCCCATATTGACCTGAACCTTCTCGACAATGCCGTCATGGACGAAGAGTCTGAGCGTCAGGACGCCGGCGCCCGTCTCCACGGTCATCTCTTCCTTGCGCGCTATGCCGCGCTCGTAGACGTACTTCGCGAGGCAGCGGATACCGTTGCCGCACATCTCCGCCTCAGAGCCGTCGGCGTTGAACATCCGCATCCGGCAATCGGCCACAGCGCTGGGATGTATGAGCACAAGCCCGTCGCCCCCCACGCCGAAGTGACGGTCGCTCATCCTGCGTGCCACCTGGGAGGGGTTGTCGATATGCTCTTCGAAGCAATTGACACAGACATAATCATTGCCTGTGCCGTGCATTTTTGTGAATTTCATGGCGGTAGGAATGCAACAAGGTCTCGGAACAGGCGCATGAAGGAGCACAGATTCCCGCCTGTGGTATAATCACGAGCACCGAATTTGAATGGTTGTTCAGTCCTTCTCGCGCTTCTTGCGGGCTTTGTCAACCTCTGCAAGGTTGTCATCGGTGCGCTTTATTTCATCGTTGATGAATGCGCGCAGGGTAAGGAGGAATTCCTTTTTCGTCGCTGACGCGTGCTCGGAGACCTCCTTCGGGACCACCGTAGCAATTGCATCGAAGATGCCCTGGCGTACCTTCTTGATGCCCTGCTTTATCTTCTCCATGTCGATATCGACGTGGATCCCTTTGTGCTGCTCGCCGCCTTCATCGTGATGTTGTGTTTTTTCGTCAGACATTGTCCGGCCTCCATCATACGGGTTTCCGTTCTGATACGACGGTTACATTCGATTACGACGGATGAGAATCGAGATTACTTCCTGCAATCGTGCCGCGCGACTTCAACAAT
>JAUXGI010000171.1 GCA_030622295.1 Planctomycetota bacterium | reverse complement strand
GCTGGGCTACACCGTCGTCGACGCCACCACGGTCATTGCAACCCACCTCTCCGAGGTCATCAAATCCAGCGCAACCGATATCATGACCCGCGAGGACGTGAACAGCATCCTGGAGAACCTGAAGGAAACGGCCCCCGCCCTCATCGCGTCGGTTATCCCCGACGTGCTGAAAATCAACGACGTGCACAGGGTGCTGCAGCGCCTGCTCGGCGAGCGCGTCTCCATACGAGACCTGGGCAGCATACTCGAAACGCTCGGAGACTACGGCACACGGACAAAGGACCCCGAGATACTCGCCGAGTACTGCCGCCATACGCTGGCAAGGTCCATCTGTGACCAGTACGCAGAAAAGGACGGCAAGATATACGTCATCACACTCGATCCCCGCCTCGAGGACAAAATCAACTCGTGCATCGAGCGTACCGAACGCGGGACGTTCCTCAACATGTCGCCCGCCGACATCAATCGCTTCATCGAAAGCGTCTCAAAGGAGATTGAAAAACTGGTCGGCGGCGGACACTCGCCCGCGGTGCTCTGCTCGCCGCAGATTCGGGCGCAGGTCAAGAAAATCATGGATACGACGAAACTCAACGTAGCCGTGCTGTCTTACAATGAAATCGTCAGCGGGGTCGCTGTCGAGTCTCTAGGGACGGTGGAGTACAAAGAATGAATTTGAAAAAGTACGAAGGGGCGACGATGAAAGAGGCGCTCGACAAGGTCAAGACGGACCTTGGCAGGGACGCCGTAATCCTTCACACGAAGAGTTCCAGGCGCGGGGGATTCCTGGGCATCGGCGGGCGCGAGGTCGTGGAGATAACCGCCTCCGACGACGTGCGCGTCCTGAAGCGCAGGCGACCCCCGCCTGCAACGCGCCGCTCCGGGGCGCTGTTGGAAAGAACCTATGCGCCGGCCCGTGCTTCCGCGGCCCCGTCGGACGCCTCGCAGACCCTGCCCGGCACGGCGCTGAAGTCCATCGAGGCGGAAGTGGGCGGCATCAAGTCCCTCATCAGCGACCTCGTGCGCCGAGAACACAAGAAAACCCTGAAAAACTGCCCCGACCATCTCGTAGACTTATATCGCGCCTTGATGCTCCGGGGCGTGGATGACAAAACCGCCAGGGCCGTCGTGCGCGCAGCCCGGCGAACGGAGGCCGGCGAAGAAGCAGTGACCGAATGTCAGACCGTCGCGCGAGTGCTGCGCACGGCGGAGCCCATCTCGCGCGGCGAAAAGAAGGCGCGTACCGCGGCGCTTATCGGGCCCACCGGCGTCGGCAAGACCACCACCATCGCAAAACTTGCCGCGAATTTCAAACTCCGCGAAAGGCTCGACGTCGGACTGATTACCATAGACACCTACCGCATAGCGGCCGTCGAGCAACTGAAGACCTACGCCGATATTATCGGCATACCGGTCAACGTGGTCCTCACACCCGGGGAACTTACGGACGCCCTGAAGGCTTTCCGCGACAAGGACGTGGTCCTGGTGGATTCCGCCGGGCGCAGCCAGTGCGATGCGCAGAAGATGGAGGAACTCAGGCGGTTCCTGGACGCCGGCAAGTTCGACGAGGTGCACCTGGTCGTCAGCGCCACCACTCACACCGCTCTTCTGGACAGCATTATCGAGCAATTCGGTCCCCTGTCTGATGACCGGATGATACTTTCGAAGATAGACGAGACACCCTGCAGGGGCCATCTGCTCAACATCCTGCTGAGAGTGAACAAGGCGGTCTCCTACGTCACCACCGGCCAGGAGGTGCCCGACGACATAGAAGCGGCCGAGGCGGGGAAAATCGCAAGAATAGCATTGGGGGTATGAACTTGATAACAGACCAGGCAACAAAACTGCGCCTGCTGGCGCAGTCCTGTATCGCTCGTGCGCGGACAATCGCCGTCACCAGCGGCAAAGGCGGTGTGGGCAAGAGCAACATCGCCCTCAACATGGCCATAGCGGCGGCGAAACTGGGTCACAGGGTTACACTCGTCGACGCCGACCTGGGCCTGGCGAACATCGACGTCCTCGCCGACCTGAAGGCCAGGTACAATATCGCGCACGTCATCTCCGGCCGAAAGAACATTGTTGAGATAATCGCGGACGGACCTGCCGGTATCAAGGTGATACCGGGGGCGTCGGGCCTGGCGAGCCTGGCGGACCTTCCGGAAGACAGGCGCGAGCGCCTTGTCGCGCAACTGGAGTATCTCGAATCGACGGCGGACCTCGTATTCGTGGATACGGGCGCGGGCATAAACCGGAACGTCATCGACTTCGCCGCGGCCGCCGACGACGCGCTGGTCCTGGCGACCCCCGAACCGACCAGTATTATGGACGCCTACGCAACTATAAAGGTTCTCTCCCGCCAAGCCGATTATGGTAATGTGCGCATACTCATGAATATGGTGTCGGGCGGCAGTGAAGCCGAAAGGATCGCAAATCAGATAATTCGCGTGAGCAAGGATTTCCTCGGGATGTGCGTGGAACCCGCCGGGTATGTCGTACGGGACGAAGCGGTCGAGGCGGCCGTGCGTTCCCGCCGGCCTTTCATGCTTGCATATCCAGGTTCGCATGCCTCCTGCTGTTTGCGGAAATCTCTCAAGATGCTTGACATCAGGCACAACGCTAAAAGGCTTTCGGGGGACAAGGGGTTCTTCAGAAGGCTGTTCGGCAGGTTCATATCCGGTAAGACATGACCAAGAGATTTGCAGGCTTTATGGCTATTCTTGCGTTCTTCGTGACATGCGTGTCGGGTCTGGTTGCCGACACGACCATGCTCGACGTGTTGCTGCGGGCGCTCAGTGCCATGGCCGTCTTCTTCCTCATCGGGCTGCTCATCGGATACATTGCAAACAGAATACTGCTCGACAGTCTCTTTGGAGAGGAAACGGCGGAAGCGGCGGAAGCGGTGGTCGACGAAGTCGACGCCGAGCAATCCGGCCCCGAGATTCCACCGGCATGATCAAATGACCCAAAGGGGTGATTCCCTTAATCCTTGAAAATGTTTAAGTCCTCTGTTATTATTTCGGGAAATTCCATGAGTGTAGCAGACAAGGTGAAGACGCGTAAAACGAAGAAGACCGGCAGAACGCGCGAGACAGAGACATCTATGCCAAAGCGAAAAAGCGCCGCAGAGGGGAGCAACATTCTTGAAGAGGATGTTCGCCTTTGGAAGGAATATGCGCGGACCAAGGACGAAGGAATCCGCAACTATTTCCTTGAGAGGTACATCTCCACCGTTCGCTATGTGGCGGAAAGACTGCTGGCGAAACTCCCCCAGAGCGTTGAACTCGACGACCTTGTGAGCGCCGGCATCTTCGGTCTCATGCAGGCCATAGACGGGTTCGACATCAAGCGGGGCGTCAAGTTCGAGACCTACTGTGTGAACCGCATTCGCGGCGCGATACTGGATGAACTGCGGAACCTCGACTGGGTGCCGCGGCTTGTCAGGACCAAGGCCCACAAGATAAGCAGCGCCGCAAACGAGTTGAAGATAAAACTCGGACGAGAGCCGAGCGACGCCGAACTCGCCGGGGCGCTCGGCCTCACCATTAGAGAATACGACGAGATGGTCCGTGAGGCCAGCGCTATTACCGTGCTCTCGCTGAGCGAAAAGACCCAGCACGGTGACGACGATAAGACACTCACGAAAATGGAACTGGTGGAGAACGTGAAGGGCGAACCGCCCATGGACCACCTGCAGCGCCGCGAACTCATCGAGTTCCTCACCAAGGGCCTGTCGAAAAAAGAGAAACTGATAATGGTCCTTTACTACTACGAGGAACTCACCATGCGCGAAATCGGCGCCATCATTGACCTGTCCGAATCGCGCGTCTGCCAGATACACTCAAAGATAGTCATACGCCTGAAGTCACAACTGGACTCCCTCCGCCACGAACTCATGACCTGAAATGCCGCCTGAAGCGGATCGGCGAGGGGGTCAGACGCTGAGGAGCCCCGCCTTGCGGGGCGGGAAAGGGTCTGACTCCCCGAGCGTACCGCAGTAGGAACACATTGCCCGCCAGTGTCCTGTATGCACGCAGCGAAATCCTGGTGAGAAATGCGGGTCAGGCCCCGTCAGGCGTTATTCGAGTTGTGCGGATTGCGGCGAGCATGTGGCGGAGGGTGTCTGCGGCGAAGCGTCCACAGGCGGCGCGTGCGATCTCGAATGCCACCGCCGCCTCG
>JAUXGI010000032.1 GCA_030622295.1 Planctomycetota bacterium | reverse complement strand
TGAGTCCCAACCTATCCGCAAACCCTGCCCGTACTTCCTTTCAAGTGAAGTCAAAAAAAAGGGTGTACTTCAGAAATGTGGGTAAACCTTTCCCCGACACAGAGGAAAGGGGGTCAGACGCTGAGGAGGAGGCCCCGATTTATCGGGGCCGACGGGAATCCGCCTCAGGCGGATGACTCCCCGTCCAGCATAGCAACCAGAGCCGCCTACCCACATTTCTGAAGTACACCCTTTTTTTGACTTCACTTGAAAGGAAGTACGGGCAGGGTTTGCGGATAGGTTGGGACTCACACAACACGGGGAATCTGCTGGACACACCGCTTCTCCTGATGTATCCTGAAAAAGTCATACAAAACCTTTCTGTTCGGGATTCAAGCATGACCGGCCACAAGAGTATCATCATCAATGGGCCTTCGGGCGTGGGAAAATCCACTGTGTCGCACATTCTGAGCAGGTCCGTCAAGAAGGGCGTGCATATAGACGTGGATATCCTGCGGCATCTTGTTGCCGAGCACAGGCTCACCCGCGGGCAAATCGACCTGGCTTACAGAAATGCCGCCGCCCTGACGGACAATTTTCTCGAAGCCGGCTACACGGTCATTGTGGACGGGGTGTTTCCCACGGGGAAAGACCTGGGGATATTCTGCCGGGCGCTGAAAACCCGTAACGCGGCGGTGTACGGATACACCCTTTCGGGTGACGTTCAGGTGCTCCAGCAGCGCGAGGAAATGAAGACCGGCTCGGGAAAACTCAGGCAACACGTAAGAAAACTCCATAATTCCATGCACGCCGATGCCGGCAATCTGGGCGTTTTCGTTGACACCACGGACATGGGTATCATGGAGACCGTGGGGCATATGAGAAAACTGCTCGCCCGCGGCATAGGCAGAATCAAGGTTTCTCCATCCGACAGCACTTCGCCGGCAAGGCGCAAACGCAAGAGGAAATGAAGCAGAGGGATCTAATACCTTTTGCTTCATTCAGAAGAATCGTGGATGGTCCCGAGATGGAATTCGTGAAGATAGACGGCGCACAGGGCGAGGGCGGCGGGCAGATAGTCCGCACCGCTCTCACCCTCTCCGCCGTCACGGGCAGGCCTTTCAGGATAATCAATATTAGGCACAACCGGCCCAACCCCGGCCTGCGCAATCAGCATGTCCAGTGCGTCCTGGCGACGCAGCGCGTCTGTTCGGCGCAGGTCGAGGGCGCGGAAAAGGCCTCGCGCGAACTTTCCTTCGTGCCCGGCAGGATAACCGCCGGGAAACACGAAATCGACATCGGCACCGCGGGCAGCACCAGCCTGGTCCTCCAGACAATCGCACTGCCGCTGTCGCTGGCGGACGGGGCGTCCGAAGTCATCATACGCGGCGGCACCCACAACCACTTCGCGCCCACATACGATTACCTCGATTTGCAGTGGCTGCCGTTCATGCGAAGAATCGGTCTTGATATCGACCTCGAACTGATATCGCCGGGGTTCTACCCGAAGGGCGGCGGAGAGATACGCGCAAACATCCGCCCCGCGTCCGGCTTCGCGCCCATCTCTATGGCCGAGCGCGGAAAACTGGAGCGCCTGACAATCCGCGCCGCCGTGAACAACCTGCCGCGGAATATCGCCGAGCGGTTCATCAAGCAGACGGCGTCGCAGTTGAAAAGCAGGAACATCAGGAAGTTTAAGACCGAGATAAAGACCTCCTCAGGCGTGGGGCGCGGGACGTATGTGCTCCTCCTTGCCGAATACGAAAACTCCAGCGCCTGCTGCTTCGGCCTGGGCAAGATAGGGGTAAAGGCGGAGAAGATTGCGGACGGGATGGTGAAGGAGTTCATCGAATTCCACCGCTCCGAAGCGACGGTGGACAAATACCTCGCGGACCAGTTGCCGCTGCCGCTCGCGCTGTGCGAGGGCAGGAGCGCCTTCTCCACACCGCAGATAACGCAGCACCTTCTGACCAACGCCGATGTCATCCGCAAGTTCCTCGCTGCAGAAATACTTATCGAGGAAAGGGAAGCGTGTGGCACTGTCGGGGTGTGCCCTAAACAATAATCGCCCTACCCTGCATTTCTCACCACGATTTCGGCTGGTGCATGTCGGGTGTTGACGCATAGGCTGTTGCGGCCCGGTGGCCAAGCGTCTCAAAGGAACACTATGTCACGCAAGCACAATGTAGGGGACGGACTTTAGTCTGTCCCGGAACGGGCTGAAGCCCGTTCCCTACATTTTCCTGGTGAGAAATGCGGGCTATCCGTGATTCACCTTATGCGAAAATCAAGGAGGCGCCTTTCCCGGCGCCCCCTTGATGCCTTGCTTCACTTGAGTTTCGGTGCTCTAACTGATGATTTCGAGCTCCTTGCCGACTCTGGTGAATATCTCCAGCGCGCGGTCGAGTACGTCGGGCGTGTGCTTCGCGGTGACGATGGTGCGCACGCGCGCGGTTCCCCTGGGAACGGTGGGGAAGACGATGCTCTGTGCGAAGAGTCCTTCCTCGAACAGGCGGCGGCTTAGCGTGACGGCCTTCTCGTTCTCGCCCGCTATGATGGGGACGATGGGCGTCTGTGAGCCGCCTATGTCAAATCCCGCCTCCTTGAGGCCCTTGACCCAGTATTCTCGGTTCTGCCAGAGTTGTTTCACCAGGCTGTCGTCCTCCGTCAACAAGTCGAACGCGGCGTCGACCGCGCCGACCGCGGACGGGGGCAGGCTGGTGGAGAAGAGAATCGGACGGCCGCGGTTCATTAGCCAGTCTATGAGCGCCCGCGTGCCGACCACGTAGCCGCCGAGGACCCCGATGGCTTTGGAAAGCGTGCCGACCTGTACGTCGAACTTCCCGTGCAAATCGAAGTGGTCCACCGTGCCGCGCCCGTGGCTGCCCAGCACGCCGGAAGAGTGGGCGTCGTCCACCATCGTGATGCAGCCGTATTCCTCGGCCAGTTTCACTATATCGGGCAGTTTGGCGATGTCGCCGTCCATGCTGAACACGCCGTCGGTCACAAGCAGCCGCCGGTTGTATTCCTTGTCCTTGTGTTCCTCGAGCAACTGCCTGAGGTGGTCCGGGTTGCTGTGTTTGTAGATGCCCTTTGCCGTGCCGGAGATGCGGATGCCGTCGATGATGCTGGCGTGGTTCAACTGGTCGCTGAAGACGATTGATCCCTTGTCCAGGATGGCGGCGGATGTGCCGGCGTTGGCGGTGTAGCCGGACTGGAAGAGCAGGCAGGCCTCGCAGTGCTTGAAGTCGGCTATCTTTGCTTCGAGGTCCAGATGAATCTTCATGGAGCCTGCGATGGTGCGCACCGCGCCCGGGCCCGCGCCGTATTTCTTCGTGTATTCCAGCGCGCGTTCCACTATCTTCGGGTGGTCGCACAGCCCCAGGTAGTTGTTCGCCGAGAGGTTGATTACCTCTTTGTTGTCGTAGACACATATCGCCTTGTTTGCGCCGTCGAGAGTTCGCGGCCAGGAGTAAAGGCTCTGGTCCTTGAGGTTCTTGATTTCCCCCTCCAGGTATTTCAAAGCATCTGCCATGGGTTCGTATCCTCCCAAAAAAAACTGATCAGGTCGATGATCTGCTTTTGCTTAAATCGTGCCGTCAGGGCAGCGCAACGTCCGCATATTCCATTTCAGTTGCACCAACATATCTTATCCGTTCCACCAGTGTGCGCAAGACCACGTATTCGGGGCTTTCAGGGTCGTCGATGTATTGCTTTAGCATGGGCACAAGGTCGTACAGTTTCTTCTTGTCGGCGTCCTCATAACTGAGAAAAAGCCGCGGCGTAACCCTGACCTGTCGGGGTTCCCGCCGCCTCTGCCGCATTACCCTATTGCCCTGAACCCGAAGAAAGTGATTCGGGCTCAATCGGGGTAAGGAATCTTCCCGCGGGCGGACAGAAACGGCAGAGGTATGAGGTGGAACAGTCTGACCGTGCGCTTGTCTCCGGAGCGGGAAAACCCCAGCAACAGGTTGACATATCCCCAGGAGGAAACTACTCCGCGCTCGCTCTTCCGATGCAAGCCTGAAAGCGCGACGACGGACTGCATGTCCCGTGTGGAGCCCACTTCGCCCGGGACGGTTTCGCCCTCGACCGTTTCAAGCCCTGTTTCCTTCGTGTACCAGAACAGCAGCGGCGCAATGAAGACCTCTTTCTTTTCGTAGCCTGTGGCGTCGGTGCGCTTCTCCCAGGAAGTAAGCAGGGGCACTATCGTGGTGCGCTCCGTCACAACGCCGTCCGGTCGGGTGAGCCTGCGCCTGCTCGTCGCCAGCGGAATTATAGTGACGGTTCGCGCCTCGCCCTTTTCATCCGTGCGAGTGCCCACGACGGTAAGCAGGGGCGTTATCAGTTTGCGACTGCCCTTCCCGTCCGCGTCCTGTATCGTTATACAGCCTACAAGGCATATTACAAGGCAGCATGCGGCCAGCGGCAACACGTAGCGAGTCATGTGGCTTTCCTCGTCAAAATACCAGAAACTCCGGAAAGAGGGCCCCCTTCATAGCAAAACGACCGCTCTCTGGTCAAGCCAAATCCGCCGCTACTGTCACCTAAAGGGGTCTGACCCCTTTAGGTGACAGTAGGTCAGTCGAGGCCCACCTTGCGGGAGAGGGCCATGCCGACCTTCCGCAAATCCTCCGGCGACATCTCGCTCAGTCTCAGGGCCGTTTCCGCGGAGGTTACTTCGGAGCCTGCTTCCTTTTCCAGGTGTTCCCTTGCGAATTCCATTATCCGCTGCGCACCATATATGTACGGTGTCTGACCGCTCGATTCCAGGGAGAGGTAATACAGGAGGTAGTGAATGTACCGCAGTTTCGATGCCGTCATGCGCAGGCGGAAAAGGTTGTTCAGGATAACGGCGTGCGGCTCCGGGCTGTGCGCGAAAGAGTAAACCTCGGCACGCATCTCCAGCCTCTTATGTATCCGGGATGGGCTGAAGTTGCTGCGGGCGCCCTCCAGGATATGTGCGGGCAGATGGGCGAACACCGGTATGAAGCGCTTCAGGTCGTGCAGGTGCCCGAGTTCATGATACGCTACTGCGTTGAACGCGGCCTCTGCAAGCCGCTGGAAGACGGCGTCGTCGGAAGAAACATCCACACCCTTTAAAATGCGGGAAATCAGGGCGTCGCGGGCCCTGTCCGAGTAGAAACCGGCAAGGACGTCATCCTCAGCAGGGCTTTCCAGCGCGCTTCGGGCCATGTTCAGGAAATAGCGGTTGGGCCTGAGGCCTTCAAAGTCCACGTAGAAACCCCTGCGGGAGAGCGTCGCATGTCCCCCGATTACCGTCCGGTTGGCCGCGTAACCCTGCATGGAGCGCACGCGGTTTTCATCGCAAAGGACACAGTGCGCATCCATGCCGCGTGTATTCTCGAACCACGCGATAATGTTCATCACCTTGCAGAAAGGCGGCTGATGTATTTCGGTCAGGTGCAGGTACTGGCCGAACTCCAGAAAATACGCGGCAAGGGGGCTGTGGTCCGCGTCGAACACGTGTATCTCCCTGCCGTAGAGGGGCAGCGTGTAAACGTCATTGCCTTTATCATCCAGCACAATGCCCTCCGAGCGCGCCATGGTGTGGAGCGAGCGCGCGATGGCCCGAATCGAGGGCACGGGGATGCCGCGCAACTGGTTGTTGTAGATTGCGTCGAAATACTCGCGGATGCGTGTGAGGTACGCGCCATGCTTCTGCAGGAGGGAGGACTCGCGCGCGGCCTTTTCGCCCTGTGGATTCAAGGACAGTGCGACCTTGCACTGCGCGATCGCCTCTTCAATCCATCCGATGCGGCGATACGCGACTGCGAGGCGCAACTGCGTGCCTGCGTCGTCTTTCTTGTCCGCCGCCTCACGCGTGAGGTTCTCCAGTTCGTCCAGTCGGGGCTTGAGCCGGTTGTCGCGTGCGAAAACTATTTTCTGCGGCACGGCTCTCCGCCAAACCTTCAGTGCGTCGGCGGAGCGGCTCTCGCACACATACAGGCAGCGCGCCTCTCGCACCACGTCCGCGCAGAAAGGGTCGCGTTCAAGCGCCCCGGCGATTAACTCCATCGCCGCATTGCGCTCGCCGAGGACATATTTCAGCCTGGCCGCATGGGCCTGAAACAGGGCCGCATCCGGGAATGTCTCCAGGGCCCGCCCGGCGATTTCAGCGGCCTGCGCCGACCACTGGTCGCGCTTCAGCGAGCGGAGGTAGTTGGCCCACACCTCGTACAGCAGCAGTCTGAGGGCATGTTCGTCCAGACCCAAATCCCTGGCGGCACGCAGCGCCGGAGTGCCCTCCGTCCCGGCCAGGGGAGCCAGTGGTATGAACCGAATCTCGCGAGCGGCCCTCTCGAAACACTTGTCCTTGAAGCAGGCGGCGGCAAGCAGCAGTCTGAGGTCGCCGCGTCCCGGCTCTTCGCTGAGGGCTTTTTCAAGGATGTAAGCGGCCTCGCGCGGTCTGCCGAGGATAATGAGCGAAGCGGCTTTTGCGGCGGCGTCGGACGGCGGTGTCTTGTCGGCGTAGCGAACAGCCTTTTGCAGCAGGAGAAGAGCCTTCGCAGATTCGCCCCGGTTGAGGAAAACACGTGCCAGGCCGTGATAGGCGGTTTCGTTGAACCTGTCGGCTTCAAGGGCCTGCCCGTAGGCCGCTTCGGCCTGGTCGATTTCGCCCCTGTGCTCAAGTTTCTTTGCCCGGATGACGTGTGCGCGGGAAGAGTCGATATCGACTTTGATGGTGCACCCGCCCGAGGCTGCCACGGCGCATGTGAGGATGACGATTGCCGATAGTGTGAATGATTTGCTCAAGGTCATAACCTCCGAAAGTCCTGGAACGGGATTGTAGCAGCGCGGGCGCGGCGGGTCAAAGGAATCGAGCATGGGAACTCGGGTTGGGGGAAAGGTGATGACGCCGTGGCGTTATTTCTCAGCGGGCTGGAGAAGTGTTTGTGCGAATGCTTTTACGATGTCGGGGTCGAACTGGGTTCCGGCCTTGGCCAACAGTTCATTACATGCCTCCTCGCCGGACTTGGCGCTGGAGTAGGGCCGGTCGGACATCATGGCGCAGTATGCGTCGGCCACGGCGAGTATTCTGGCGCCGAAGGGTATTTCCTCCCCCGCCAGTCCTGAAGGATAGCCCCCTCCATCGTATTGCTCGTGGTGGTGTTTGACCATGGGTACCAGGTCGCGCAGGTAGCGTATGGGGGCCAGGATGTTGGCGCCTATGACGGGGTGTTGATGGATGACGGCCCTTTCCTCGTCCGACAGCGGCCCTTCCTTGAGCAGGATTTCCTCTCCGATGCCTATCTTGCCGATGTCGTGCAGCAGTGCGGCGTTTCTTATCTTTTCCGCTTCTTCTTCCGGCAGAAGCATGGTGCGAGCGATGTTTGTGGCGACCGACATGACGGCGATGGAGTGCCGCTGGGTGTAGCCGTCTTTCGCTTCGAGCGCGGCGGCGAGGGAGTAGATTGATTCGGCGGAGGTCTCTCTGGCCTCGCGGGCGAGGGAGTAGAGTTCCTTCTGCAGTTCCTCGAGTTTCATGCTGTCTTTCCGGGAAGGGGAGTTCGCCGCACCGGCACTGAAATCATCGCGCCAGACGGAAACGGTGTTTCTGCCGCGCTGCTTGGATGTGTAGAGCGCTTCATCGGCGCGCCGCATCAATTCCGACTTGGCGACGCTCTTGTCGGGCGCACAGGTTGAGCAGCCTATGCTGACCGTCACGCGGGTGTGCATGCCGTTCATGGAAAAGACGTGCTCTTCCACGTTCTTTCTCACACGCTGGCAGGCGATGAGGGCGGACTTGTCGTCGGTCTCCGGCAGGACAATCACGAACTCGTCGCCGCCGTAGCGGGCGACAACGTCCACGATGCGAACACTCTGCTTCAGGATGTCGGCCAGGTCCGCAAGCACGCGGTCGCCAAAGACGTGTCCGTACCTGTCGTTGACGCTCTTGTAGTAATCAACGTCGAGCATGAGCAGCGTGAGGGGCTTGTCGTGGCGTCTGCTGCGTTCGAGTTCGACATCGAGTTGTTCCTTCAGGAAACGCTGGTTGTGCAGTCCGGTGAGGTCGTCCTGGAGTGATAATTCGTGCAGCCTGTTGTTGCTCGCCTCGAGTTTGCGCTGATATTCGAGCAGTTTCACGTGCCTGGCGGCATCCCACAGGCCGAAAAGCATGCAAGCCACAAACACCAGAGCGCCGATGGCGAGGTATTCGGTGTTGTGCAGACGGGCGCCGACCGTCTGGCTGAGATTAATCCGTCCGATTATGGTGCCGACCTTTTCCAGTGACCAGTCCGCATCGGCCACGGGCAGCAGCATCGCCTCCCGGATTATCGCAAGTGCATTGCTGGCGAATATGAAGATATTGCATATGAGTGCCAGTGCCAGCGAACGGATTGCAGCGCTTATGTATTCCCCGCTCTTTGTTTTTTGGGG
>JAUXGI010000099.1 GCA_030622295.1 Planctomycetota bacterium | reverse complement strand
TATAAGGGGTCTGACCCCTTTGATGTATCATCGGTAATACATATAGGGGGTCAGACCCCTTTAGGTGACAGTAGCCCTGTCTAAGATCTCTTGGCTGTGCGTCTCATGCTCTGTATAATGCCCCTGACTTCGACTTCTCATGGGGAGTGGAGAGGATGGAATTCCTGGATAGAATCTTCAGACTTCGAGAGAACAAGACAAACGTCCGCACGGAAGTCCTGGCAGGCCTGGTCACGTTCATGACCATGGCCTACATTATTTTTGTGAACCCGGCAATCCTGAAGGACGGCGCGGGCATGGATTTCAACGCGGTGATGCTGGCCACGTGTGTTTCAGCGGGGCTGGCGACCTTGCTGATGGGGTTCATCGCCCGGTATCCCATCGCACTTGCGCCGGGGATGGGGCTCAATGCGTTCTTCAGTTACGAGATTTGCGCCGGGATGGGAGTGGACTGGTGGATTGCACTGGGCGTTGTTTTCGTTTCGGGATTCGTCTTTTTCATACTGTCCCTCGTCCGTATCCGCAAGATGATAGTCCACGCAATCCCCCCTTCCCTCAAATTCGCCATAGCGGCCGGTATAGGGCTGTTCATCGCCTTCATAGGCCTGAAACACGCGGGCATCATAGCGGACGATCCTGTCACCCTCGTCACCATCGGGGATTTGCAGCAACCTTTCACAAGGGTCGCAATTGCCGGCGTCGCCATTGCGGCGATACTCATGGTCACGCGCGTTAAGGGCGCCATACTCATCTCAATACTCGCCACCGGCATCATAGGCATACTGGCCGGGCTGGTGCAACCGCCCTTCTCGGAGGACGTTTTCCGCCTGCCGCCGCTTGAATCGGCCGGGCAGATTCTCTCCTCGCTCGTCGGCCTGCCCGAGATTGAACAGCCGGCCTTTATGAAACTGGACGTGGTCGGCCTGTTTGCAAACATCAAGATATTCATCGTCCCTGTCCTGGTGCTGCTTTTCTTCGACATGTTCGACACGATAGGCACGCTAATAGGCGTGAGCGAACAGGCGGGCTTCCTGGACAAGGAGGGCCGCCTGCCCCGCGCCAGCCGCGCTCTTACGGCGGATTCCGTCGGCACGATGGTCGGCGCCGTCATGGGCACCTCGACGGTCACCTCTTACGTCGAAAGCGCCGCCGGGGTCGCCGAGGGCGGCAGGACGGGACTTACCAATTGTGTCACCGCCCTGCTCTTCGTGCTCGCAATCTTCTTCTCCCCGGTCGTTCAGATGTTCGGAGGACATCCCTTCGTAACGGCGCCCGCGCTCCTCATGGTCGGCGTGCTCATGATGGGCAACATCGCCAGGGTGACCTGGGCGGACCTCTCCGAAGGCATACCCGCCTTCCTCACCGTCGTACTTATGCCCCTGACGTCCAGCATATCACACGGACTCGCCATAGGCTTTATCAGTTACCCGATTCTGAAACTCGTTTGTGGAAAAGGCCGCCAGGTACACTGGCTGGTATACGTGCTCGGCGCCCTGTTCGTGGCCCGCTACATCTTCCTGCCGACGTGATGGAACGTTACCGGAGTAAAAGATTGCCGACTTCGCTCAACTTCGCTCTCCTCGCAGCCGCTCAAGGGGACTGGTGGCAGCAGGAATGGCTGCCGAAGCCCAGTCCCACGACCATCGCCGTTTTGCTGGGGGTGGTGGCGGCGCTGCTGGGGACGCTGATTGCCGTTGACATCATCACGACGCGACGCCACAGGGCCGTCGTCAGGAAACGCAGCCGGGAGATGTTCGAGGGCATCACGCAGGCCCACGGCCTGAACGAGGAAGAGATAGCCCTGCTGGAGCGCTTCACCACCTACCAGCCCGAGGGGAACCCCCTCGCCGTCGTCAACTCCCCCGCCGAGTACGACGCCTGCGTCGAGCGCGAACTGTCGGCCCTTGCCGCCCGGTCCGCCGGCGAAAAAGCGGTCGAGGAAACCCTCAACATGATTTCGCTCATCCGGCGCAAACTCGCGCTCGACCACCTGCCGCAGGGCCAGTTCCTGCACTCCACGCGGGCCCTGCTGCCCAACCAGGAAATCAAGATAAACGTCCCTGTCGAAGGCGTCGAGAAGGAATTCGACTCCGTCGTCGTCGCCGTCACGGAAAAAGAGATAACCATAACCACCCCTCGACTCGACGGCGAGGTCTACCACCTCGAGCCCGACATGGAATGCGGCGTGACGCTCGTGCGGCAGAGCGACGCCATCTACGAGTTTAAGACCCGGGTGCGGCGCACGTTTCTCGGCCGCGCCCCGCTGCTCACGATTTCGCACACCAACGTCCTGAAACGGGTACAGTTGCGCCGCTACTATCGCGTTGATGTCGACATCCCCCTGTCGTTCGCGCTGCTGGATAAGAACGAGATTGAACGCGGAGGGGACGAGCCGGAGGAAGCCCTCGCCGCGGCGACGATTGGCGCCCGCGAGCGCGGTTCGGGCAGACTCAAAAACATCAGCGGCGGCGGAGCGCTCGTAGAATCGGGAACGGACATCTCCGACGGCGACTTCCTCAACTTCGACATCGACATCTGGAGCGGCCGGCCCGAGAACCTCACCGGCGAGGTCGTCTCCGTCGAAGCCCCCCCGTCCGCGAAAACCGAAGAAACGCCCAGGAGGCACAGAAAAACCACCGCGCACCTGGCCTTCGTCGGCATAAGCGAAAAGGTCCGCGACAAGGTGGTCAAGTACGTCTACCGCCGCCAACTCGATGGAATCCGGGAGGCGCGAGAGGCCGCCGAATAACACACAAAGGGGTCAGACCCCTTTGTGTGTTATTAGCCATAAGATATTGCGAGGACAGATGATATGCGACTCGATAGACTGACGATTAAGAGCCAGGGGGCACTGCAGAGGGCGCAGGCGCTCGCCTCGGAGCGCGGGCACACGGAACTGTTGCCGGAGCACGTGATGATTGCGCTGCTGGAACAGTCAGAGGGCATTGTCGTCCCCATCCTGCAAAAACTGGGCGTCGAGCCTGCCGCGGTTTCGGCGGCCGCGGAAGACGCGCTGAGCAAGATAGCGCCGGTCAGCGGCGCGCAGCAGGTCTACCTCTCCGACCGCCTGCGCCGCGTCATGGAGACCGCCGAGAAGGAAGCCGACCGCCTGAAGGACGAATACGTGAGCACGGAGCATATCCTCATCGGCCTGGCCGAGGAAAAGGACGGCGCCGCGCGGGAGATGCTTGAACGACACGGCCTAAACAGGGACGCCATCTACAAGGCGCTGATGGACGTGCGGGGCACGCAGCGCGTTACCGACCAGAACCCCGAGGACAAATACCAGGCCCTTGCGCGGTTCTCGCGCGACCTGACCGACCTGGCGCGCAGGGGCAAACTGGACCCGGTCATCGGGCGCGACGAAGAAATCCGCCGCGTAATGCAGGTGCTCTCGCGCAGGACCAAGAACAACCCGGTACTGATTGGCGAGCCGGGCGTGGGCAAGACCGCCATAGCGGAAGGCCTGGCGCAGCGCATCGTGGGCGGGGACGTGCCCGAAGGACTGAAGAACAAGCGCATGATGGCGCTGGACATCGGCTCGCTGATTGCGGGCGCGAAGTATCGCGGCGAGTTCGAGGACAGGCTGAAAGCGGTGCTCAAGGAAGTCACCGGCGCCGAGGGGCAGATAATCGTTTTCATAGACGAGATGCACACGATAGTAGGCGCGGGCGCGGCCGAGGGCGCTGTGGATGCGGCCAACATGCTCAAGCCGCTGCTCGCGCGGGGCGAGTTGCGCTGCATCGGCGCCACCACCCTTGACGAGTATCGCAAGTATATCGAAAAGGACGCCGCGCTGGAGCGGCGCTTCCAGCCCGTCTACGTCGGCGAGCCGTCCGCGGAAAACACGGTCGCCATCCTTCGCGGCCTGAAGGAGAAGTACGAGGTGCATCACGGCGTCCGCGTATCGGACGGCGCCATAATCGCCGCGGCGAACCTGTCGCACCGCTACATCACCGACCGCTACCTGCCGGACAAGGCCATCGATTTGATTGACGAGGCGGCCTCGCGCATGCGCATGGAAATAGACAGCGTGCCGATGGAACTGGACGTCATCCAGCGCCGCATTATGCAACTGGAAATCGAACGCACAGCCCTCAAGAAGGAGAAGGACAAGGCCAGCAAGGAACGCCTGGAGAAAATAGAAAAGGAACTGGCCGAACTCAGCGAAGAGAACAATCGCCTCAAGGCGCACTGGATGAACGAAAAGGAATCGATTCAGAAGACGCGCAAACTGAAGGAGGAACTGGAGCAGTTGAAGACAGAGGCTGAGCGGCTTACACGGATGGGAGAGTTGGACAAGGTCGCGGAAATCCTCTACAAGACCATCCCCGAAAAGGAACGGGAACTCACCACGGAGAGCGGGCGTCTGGCCGAACTGCAGAAAGACATGAAGATGCTCAACGAGGAAGTCGGCGAAGAAGAAATCGCGGAGGTGGTGAGTTTGTGGACCGGCATACCGGTCTCAAAAATGCTGCAAGGGGAGACGCAGAAGTTGCTCGAGATGGAAGGCAATCTGCGCAGGCGTGTCGTGGGCCAGGACCAGGCCATCAAGGCAGTCAGCGACGCGGTGCGGCGCGGTCGCGCCGGCTTGCAGGACCCGCAGCGGCCCATCGGCTCGTTCATATTCCTCGGCCCCACCGGCGTGGGCAAGACCGAACTGGCGCGCGCGCTCGCCGAGTTTCTCTTCGATACCGAGCAGGCCATGGTGCGCATCGACATGTCCGAGTACATGGAGAAGCACACGGTAAGCCGCCTCATCGGCGCGCCGCCGGGCTACGTCGGGTACGAGGAAGGCGGGCAGTTGACCGAGACCATCCGCCGCAGGCCTTACGCGGTAATACTGCTCGACGAAATCGAAAAGGCCCACCCCGATGTCTTCAACGTTCTGCTCCAGGTGCTCGACGACGGCCGCCTGACCGACGGCCAGGGCCGTACCGTCGATTTCAAGAACACTATCCTTATAATGACCTCGAACGTCGGCAGCGATGTGATAGCGCGAATGGCCGGCGAGAGCCGCGAGTCGGTGCGGAATGAGGTCATGGACGCCCTCAGGGCGCACTTCCGGCCGGAATTCCTTAACCGTGTGGATGAGGTAATACTGTTCAATCACCTCACCACGCGCAACCTGAAGAAAATCGTCGACATCCAGATACGCAGCCTCGAACGGATACTGGCCGACAGAAAGATTACAATCGAGTTGACGGACGGCGTCAAGGAGATGCTGGCCACGGAGGGATTCGACAACGTTTACGGCGCGCGGCCGCTCCGCCGCCTCATCCAGCACAAAATACAGGACGCGCTCGCGATGCAACTGCTCGAAGGCAAATTCAAGGAAGGCGACCACGTCCGCGTGTCCGCAAAGGACGGCGAGTTGGTCTTTGAAAAGGGATGAGTGACGAGGGATGCGGGATGAGTGAGGCGGGATGAGGGATGAGTGAGGGGGTTATGTGCTAACGGGGGTCTGACCCTTTCCCGGCAGCCCTCGGCTGCTTTTTTCCTTTCGGCCCGCATGACTTCAGGAGTGGCCCCCGAATATGCCGAACGTGAAAGTGAAAAGACAGCCGAAGGCTGCTCCTCAGCG
>JAUXGI010000273.1 GCA_030622295.1 Planctomycetota bacterium | reverse complement strand
GGCGGATTGCCCGTTGCCCGTTTCTTCTGACTTCTGAGTTCTGAGTTAACTAAAAGAGGCATGGTATGTTCCAGGACACGTACGCGCAAATGAGGGATGACCTGTCCACGCCGCCCGACCGCGTCAGCGAGGGCCGCCGCGGCAAGGCCACACCGCAGCGCATACGCGAGCACCTGGTACGCTGCATCTGGTACGAACGACTCTTCCGGAGCGATTCGCTGCAACTCGACGACGGGCGGTCGCTGCACGTCAATTCGCAGGGATGGTGGAACATCGGCGCCGGCCCGGATTTCAACAAGGCGGCCGTCACCATGGACGGAGTGACCGAAAGAGGCGACGTCGAGATACACACCTACTCGTCCGACTGGTACAAGCACAACCACAACCAGGACCCCGCGTACAACAACACGGTGCTTCATGTCGTAATGTGGAACGACCGCGACGCGCGGTCCGTGAAGCGCTATGACGGCAGCGACCTGCCGCAGTTGACCCTCTCCCGCTACCTGAACAAGCCGCTCGCTCAACTGGAAGAAATCATCGATATGACCGAGTATCCATTCGAAAGCGCCGCCGCCGCGGGCGTCTGCCGCAGAAGGCTCAGCGAGGCGCAGAAGAATGAAGACTGGGTGGGCGCGTTCCTGGACCTCGCCGGCGACTGGCGTATCCTAACCAAGGCGTCGCGGTTTGGAGCAATGCTCAAAGTCGCAAAACCCGAGGACACGCTGTATCGCGGACTGATGGAGGCCATGGGCTACCCTGTCAACAAGACGCCTTTCAGGCGGCTGGCGGAACTGGTGACTCTGCGCGACCTGGCGGCGACGTATGTGCGCGGTGATTCCTCGCAGAGTTTTCTCAACGCGCAGGCCTTCCTGTTCACGCGCGCCGGCCTGGCGCCGACCCCGGACGAAATGAAGGATGATGAAACGCGCGCATACGCTGACGCGCTTTCGTCGCTGACAATGAAGCACCGCGAAACACTGACCCGGGGAGACTGGCGATTCGGGGGCATGCGCCCGCAAAACTATCCCTTCCGCCGCGCCGCCGCAGTCGCCCTGCTGTATGCGTCAACAGCGCCGAAGAACCTCTTCCATGAAATACTGCGGATTGTCTCTTCGAACTCTCCCGCGAAAGCCGCCATAAGAAATCTGGCCGAAATCTTCCTGCCGGCGAACGACACGGAAGTAAAGGGAATCGCCGGATACTGGCTTTATCGCAACACATATACCGGCAGGCGCGCCGAGGCACCGCAACGGCTCGTGTCGGAGAGCCTTGTGCGAAACGTCACCGTCAACATAATTATCCCAGCCTATCTAGCGCTCGCGCGCAAGACCGAGGACCGCGAGTTGGAGTCGAACCTCCACGGCATATACGCCGCCCTGCCGAAGTTGCCCACCACCAGCATCACCCGCTTCATGCGTTGCCGCATCTTCGGGGAGCAGAGCCGGCAGAAACTCATCAACAACGCCCGCCGCCAGCAGGCCCTCTACCAGATATTCCGCGACTACTGCGAGGCCGACGACTCCGGCTGCGCCGACTGCGTCTTCCTCAAGGCCATAGAAGGCAAGCAGTAGGCAAGTCGGCGAGTAGGAAAGGGGGAAGAGTTTCAAGTCTCCGGTCTCAGGTCTTCGGTCTTCGGTCTTCGGTCCCCGGTCTCATGCAATGAACATCGCATCGCCGTAGGAGTAAAAGCGGTAACCGTGCTGCTTCGCTTCTTCGTAGGCGGCCAATATTCTTTCTCTGCCGGCGAAGGCGCTCACAAGCATCAGGAGCGTGCTGCGCGGCAGGTGAAAGTTGGTTATCAGTGCGTCGATAAACTTGAACTGGAAGCCGGGGTAAATGAAGATGTCCGTTGAACCCTTGCCCGGTTTGATGTTACCGTCGGCGGCGAGGGCTTCGAGGAGGCGCGTTGTGGTCGTGCCGACGGCAACGATGCGGCGGCCGTCGCGCTTCGCGCGGTTCAGCCCCTCGGCCTCCTCCGGCGAGACCGTGGAGGACTCAGCGTGCATCATGTGGTCTTCAACACGTTCGGCCCTCACCGACGCGAAGGTTGCAAGGCCGACGTGAAGCGTCACGCGCGCAACCTCTACCCCCCTTCGCTCGATTTCAGCAAGCAGGCCGTCCGTAAAGTGCAAACCGGAAGTAGGCGCAGCGACCGAGCCCGGATGCCTGGCATACACGGTTTGATACCTTTCCCCGTCCTCCGGGCGAATGGCATGGTCGGGCCGGACGCGCGTGATGTACATCGGCAAAGGCGGCCGGCCGGTGCGCTCGAGCATCGCCGGCACGTCGTCGCCCTCGCGGAAGCGCAGCATATAGACGCCGTCCGGGTCCTTGTTGATTATTCCGGCCCGGAGTGCACCGTCGTCAAAGAGCAGATTCTCGTGTACGCGCAATCTGCCCTTGGCCTGCATCAGCGCGGTCCAGCGGTTCCACCCGCGATTCTCCAGGAAAAGCGCTTCCACCTTCCCGCCCGTCTCCCTCCGCCCGTCTACACGCGCGGGAATGACGCGCGTGTCGTTGAGAACCAGCACGTCACCAGGTGAAAGCAAATCGATTATATCCCGGAAAACGCGGTGCTCTACCCCGCCGCTCGCCCTGTCGAGGACGAGCAGGCGCGATTCCTCGCGCTTGTCCGCCGGGCGCTGCGCTATCATTTCGCGCGGGAGGTCGTAGTCGAATAATTCCACTTTCATCAATGGCCGGGCTTATGGGTCACAGTTCAAGGTTCAAGGTTCAAGGTTCAAGGCTGAAAAGTCGGCAATCGCTATCTGTTTTTTGGCTTCGTCCTCTGCCGCTGCATGCGGACACGGCGGCAGCGCGGGCATATCCACTTGCGCTGCTTGTGGTATGAGCGGCCCATCTCCACCATCTTTGCCTTGCATTTGTCACAATACATTTGATTATCCTCACCCCCCTCCACATTCTATCTTCCCGGCCTCGGATTCTCAACGCAGCATTCGAGAATTAACCCGCATTTCTCACCAAGATTTTGTTACCTATACACAAATGCCTGATTGACATGATGTAGTCCCCCAGCGGACGGACACGCCAGACAGACACCCTGTTT
>JAUXGI010000322.1 GCA_030622295.1 Planctomycetota bacterium | reverse complement strand
GCCATCGTCACTGCGCCGTTGGGCAAGGAGTTCGTGCAGAGGACACATCGGAATTTTGTCGGTCGGACGGAGTACCTCGGGCGTGCTTTCCGTGCAAAACGGCCTGTCATGATGATGCTCGGCGGGGGGCTGCGCGTAGGCCTTGTGGCCACGCACTGCGCTTTGAGAGACGTGCCCCGCCTGGTAACCGTTGCAGGCGTTCTTCATGCAATCCGTACCGTTGACGACTCCCTGCGCCGATTCTTCGGCGTCGGCGAGCCTCGCCTTGCAGTGTGCGGCCTGAACCCGCATCCTTCCGAGGATGTGCCCTGGACGCGGGATGACCGCGCGCGCGTCGCGCCGGCGGTCGACAGGGCCGTGGAGGAGGGAATCGAGTGCGCGGGACCGCTTGCGGCGGACAGCGCCTTCTACAGGGCGCTCGACGGCGAGTTCGATGCCGTCGTCGCCATGTACCATGACCAGGGCCTGGCCCCCCTGAAGACGATTGCGTTTGACACCGCGGTCAATGTGACCCTGGGCCTGCCGATAGTCAGGACATCGCCCGGGCACGGCACGGCGTTCGACATAGCGGGCGCGGGCACCGCGAACCCGCGAGCAATGGTCGAAGCCGTCAAGTGTGCCGCTGAAATGCTTGAAGCAAACCGGCGGAAGAAAGCGGGAGCGGGCAAACTCGCGTGAAAATCCGGAGATGCGGTTTTTTTGAACAAGAAAGGAAAGCCATGAGTCCCAGAAATTCGCTCGAATCGATAATCTCTACAGACAAGATCGAACAGCGCGTGGCCGAACTGGCCCGCGAGGTGGAGCGCGACTACTCGGGCCGGGAACTGGTGGTTGTTTCCGTCCTCGGGGGCAGCGTGATTTTCCTGGCGGACCTGGTGAGGAAAATTAATCTCCCGATGCGCATTGATACGGTCAGCGTATCGTCATACACCGGAAAGGCGGTTGCCCCGAGGGGACTCAAGGTTCTCAAGACTTTTTCCGAAGATGTGCGTGGCAAGCATGTCCTCCTGATTGACGACATCATAGACACCGGGGGCACGCTCGCCGCGGTCATGGAAGAAGTTCGGGCCATGGAACCGGTCTCGCTGAAGACCTGCGTGTTCCTGAGCAAGAAAAAGGAGCGCAACATCGACGTCGTGCCCGACTACGTCGGCTTTGAGGTCGAAGACCTCTTCGTGGTGGGATACGGGCTGGACTACGACGGAATGTATCGAAACCTGCCGTACGTGGCAGTGCTTCATGTGACCTGACCGGCCGAAGTCCGGTTTGACCCCTTCCGTTTGAACGGGAAACTCTTGGAGGGAAAACCGTGTCTGAACAGAAACAGAGAACAGTTGTCACCGGAGGGGCGGGCTTCCTCGGTTCACATCTTTGCGAGAGGCTGCTCAGTGAAGGTCACGAAGTCATCTGCCTGGACAACCTGCTGACCGGCACGACCGACAACATCGCACACCTGATTGGAAACGAGAACTTCCGGTTCTACAAGTTCGACGTGACGAACTACATATACATTGAAGGCGAAGTGGACAACATCCTGCATTTCGCCTCGCCCGCCAGTCCCATAGACTACCTGGAGCATCCGATTCACACGCTCAAGGTCGGCAGCCTGGGCACGCACAAGGCGCTGGGCCTGGCCCTGGAGAAGCGCGCGCGCTTTCTGCTCGCATCCACCAGCGAGGTCTATGGAGACCCGCTGGTCCACCCGCAGAAAGAAGACTACTGGGGCAACGTCAACCCCGTCGGCCCGCGCGGAGTCTACGACGAGGCCAAGCGCTTCGCCGAGGCGATTACCATGGCATACCATCGCGCACACGGCCTCGACACCAAGATCGTCCGAATCTTCAACACCTATGGCCCGCGTATGCGCGTCAAAGACGGCCGCGCCCTGCCCAACTTCATCTCACAGGCCATCGGGGGCGAAGATGTCACCGTTTACGGCGACGGCTCACAGACTCGCTCATTCTGCTTCGTGTCGGACCTGGTGGAGGGCATCTACCGCCTGCTGGTCTCAGAACTGCATGAGCCGGTCAACATCGGGAATCCGAACGAAGTCACCATAGGCGAAGTTGCCGAAGAAATCATCCGGCTGGTCGGCTCGAAGAGCAAGGTCATTCGCCGGCCGCTGCCCGTCGACGACCCCAAGGTACGCCGGCCCGACATGAGCCGGGCGCGAGAGAAACTCGGATGGGAGCCTCGCGTCGGCCGCGAGGAAGGGCTAAAGAAAACCATTGAATATTTCCGAAAGAAACTAATGGGGTAGGCGCGTTCCTCACGCTGCTCGAACCTTGCTCTCGGCGGTAATGGGAAATCAAGAGCCGTAAATTCGCCTATTCAACTGCTGAAAATCCGTGAATCGCCGCCGTTGCAAACTGCACCTTTCGCAAAATGGAGGCGACCAATGACCGACCGTGAACTTTTCGGCGAGATAGCGGTGAGGAAAGGCCTTTGCAAACGCGGCGACATCCGCAAAGCTCTCTGCAGGCAGCGCAGCCTTCGCAGAAAAGGCAAGCACAAACTCAGCGGCATGATTCTCCTCGAACAGGGGGCCATCGACAACTCCCAACTCATCTCCATACT
>JAUXGI010000323.1 GCA_030622295.1 Planctomycetota bacterium | reverse complement strand
TTCTCAATTACGGGGTCGGCCTTGATGAAGCGCTGCTTCGCGCCCGGAAATTCCGGGTAATCCCGCTCCAGCAGTTTATATAGTTCTTTCTTGCGCTCAGGCGGCGCGGGATGGGTGTAATGCCATGCGGGCAGGGCGGTGTCGGGTGTGTGCCGGAGCGCGTCAAGCATCTCCAGCACGTCGATGACGGCCTGGGGATGGTACCTGCCGGTTCGGGCGATGTATTGCACCGCCGTGGCGCTCGCCTCCGCCTCGTCTTCGGGGGTGAACCTGAGATTCCTGAGATTCATCGCTATTGCAGTCTGGTCGCAAAGATAAACGGGGCTTTCATATTCTCGCGCAGCCGAAACGGCCGCCACCGGCACGCCCACGCCCAGGTTGACCAGGAGTATTTCATGGAATTTGTCGTCGAAATGGGCCATCGTCACGTGGGCTGTCTGGCAGGCCAGGATGCCTGCGAGTTCATCTTCGTTGCGGATGTGCTCCAGCAACCCGCGTGTTACGTAGACGTATCCGCCCGGCAGCGAGAAGGCGTTGACGGTTTTCGTGTTCAGAACACGGAATGCGAAAGGGAACTCTCGCGGGTGATGCTCGGGAATTGCGGCGGCCACCCTGTCTCCCACGTTTTGCACATACCGCTGCAAGTCTTCCTCGGGGCAGACCCCCCCGGCGGCGTTCTCGAATGCCGGTGCGGATTCTTTTGTGAGTCTTATCTTTTCCGCAATGGTTAGAACAAACACCGGCGCTTCAGGTCTTCTCCTCAACTTCAGGCTTTCGCATCCCGCCGAAATCGCCACGAGAAGTGTCAGAAAGAGCGTGCTGCGTAGTGGAACGTCGATGCGCATGGTCTTTAATCCTTCTGTTGGACCATCGCTACAGCCTGCGCGGCTATGGCTTCGCCCCTGCCGATTTCGCCGAGGCCTTCGCTGGTTCTGCCCTTGACGTTGACCCTTTTGGGCGATATGCCGACTGCTCCGCCGATAGCCTCCTTCATATCGCTGATGTGCGAACCGATTTTGGGCGCTTCGGCCAGGACGTTGGCGTCGATGTTTACAACCTCAAAACCGCTCTCATGGAGCAGTTTTACGACATGCCTGAGGAGTTCAAGGCTGGATATGCCTTTGTAGGCAGGGTCGGTATCGGGGAAATGCCCGCCGATGTCGCCCAGGCCGGCCGCCCCAAGCAGCGCGTCGCATATGGCATGCAGCAACACGTCCCCGTCGGAATAGCCGAGCAGCCCCTTTGGATATTCTATCCTTATCCCACCCAGCCGGAGTTCTCTGCCTTCCACCATGCGATGAATGTCATAGCCGATGCCCGTGCGCAGGTCGTTCATTTCTATCCTCCGTGTCCGCCTTATTTGCTGCGGACGGTAAGGTCCTTGAATGCGTAGGGCAGGAGCTCGAGGATGTCGGAGGCGATCATCCCCGTTTCGCCCTTTTCCTTCGCCGCAAGGTCTCCCGCCAGTCCGTGCGCGTACACGCCGATTTGCGCGGCCTCGAACGCCTCGACGCCTCCCCCCAGCAGTGCGGCGATGACGCCGGTCAGCACGTCGCCCGCCCCCGCGGTCGCCATGCCGGGATTGCCCGTACTGTTTTCGTATATTCGCTTGCCGTCCGCTACGATGGTCCCTGCGCCTTTCAGAACGAGAGTAACCGGCCACCGTTCCACGAAACTCTCTGCGGCCCTTTTTCGGTCTTTCTGGATTTCGCCGGCCGAGGCGCCCGTCAGGCGCGACATCTCCCCGGGATGAGGCGAAAGGATGGTCGCGCGCCCCTGCGGAATTCTCTTCAACAGGGCCGCATCTCCGGCAAGTGCGTTCAGCCCGTCGGCGTCGAAGATGACGGGACACCTCGCTTTTTCATACAGGGCGCGGACGAGCCGCCGGGTCTCGTCTTCGCGGCCGATGCCCGGGCCTACCGCGACCGCGTCCATCTCATCGCAGAAGGCAAGCAACTCATCAAGCGCCGCCACGGCGAAAGTGTGGGCGGCTGTCTCGGCGAAAGGGCGCGTCATAACGCACATCGACTGCGAGGCGACTATGGGCAGGAGGCCTTCCGGCACAGCCAGGGTCACCAGGCCCGCGCCCGCGCGAAGCGCGGCCTGCGCGGCCAGGGATGCCGCTCCAGTCATGCCGGGGGAACCGGCGATGACGGCAATCCTGCCGAAGTCACCCTTGTGCGCGTCGCGCTTCCGAGGCGGGACGGCGGGCAGCGTGTCAACTTCCTTCAGCATTGTTTTTTTGCCCCGATGCAAGTCGGTTGATGAGAGATGCGACGTATCCGGCTCCAAAGCCGTTGTCGATGTTCACGACGGTTACTCCCGCCGCGCAACTGTTCAGCATTGTCAGCAGAGGCGCGATGCCCTGGAAACTTGCGCCGTAGCCTGTGCTCGTGGGAACGGCGATGACCGGCACGTCAACCAGCCCCCCGACGACGCTCGCCAGCGCGCCCTCCATGCCTGCGACCACGATGATCACGCTCGCACGCTCGAACTCGTCGCGGCGGTCGAGCAGGCGATGTATGCCCGCGACGCCCACGTCGTACAGCCGGCGGACCTCGTTCCCCATCACCTCCG
>JAUXGI010000147.1 GCA_030622295.1 Planctomycetota bacterium | reverse complement strand
CTTGGCGGTTGGAAAATAAAAGTATTCCCGGTCCCTTCCTTCGGTTCCCCTCGCTCTGCTCGGAACAGGCGGGATAAATGTCTTTGTGGTTTTTTCTAATCTGCGTAATCTGCGAAATCTGTGGACAGGTTTTGATAAGGAATTTCTTTTGCTGGGAGTCGGAGATGGCAGGAAAAGGAACCACGAATAAACACAGATAAACACGAATCATTTCCTTTTTTCGCCTGCGGGTCCTCGACCGGTTGGCTATTTTCCTCCCGGCGTTCTGGCTTTCGACCAAACGGGATGCTTTTTTGAATGAAATTGTCCGCCTTAGACGATATAATACATCGAGCAAAAAATGCCTTTGAGGAGTAACATCATGCGTAGTTTCGCAGTCGCAATTGTACCGGAAGGTGATTTCTTCATTGCGCGATGTCCCGAGTTGGGTGTGACCTCGCAAGGCAAAACAATCGCCGAGGTGGAGGCCAACATCAGGGAGGCAATTGAACTCTATGTGGAGAGTTTCGGCCTGGACGACGTGCCGGAGACACCGGTCAAGCCTTTGTGGACGACGGTGGAGATAGCCTGATGACAAAGTTGCCGGTGGTATCAGGCAGGGTACTCGTGGCGGCTTTTGAAGAAGGCCGGTTTCGAAGAAGTGCGGCAAAAGGGAAGTCACGTCTCCCTCCAGAAGATCACTCCTGACAAGACTTACCGGACAATCGTACCCTTGCACCGCGAACTTGCCAAAGGCACGCTCCGCGACATCCTGAATCAGACCGGCCTCGGCAAGGAGCAATTGGCCAAGTTGCTTTAGAGCCTATCCGAATATCCAATTTGTTCTACTTGAACCGCCAAGACGCCTCAGGCGGATTGGCGGTTAGGGTCTTCAATTTTAGGTCGCGCCTTATCTTTTCCCGTTACCTGTTCTCTGTTGCCCGTTGCCCGTTGCCTGTTGCCTGTTAAGTCTTTGTGGTCAGGCGGGACTCCACGATTTCGCGGACCCGTTTGCCGCCGACACTGCCCGCTATGCGCCGCATTACCATGCCTGTGTAATAGCGGCACCGTTTGTCGGGGTTGTGATTGGACGTGAAGTACTCGAATGTGTTTTCGGATATGATTTTTCCCGCCAGGTCGTTCAGTTCCTTTTCGTCCACTATCAGCAGGCCCAGTTTTTCCACGGCCTCCTCTATCGATTCATCCGGATTGTCGGCGATTTCCTTCAGCAGTTTCACCAGCGCCCATCGCTGCAGGCCCTTGTCCCCGGCGGTTTTGAACATTTCCACCAGCCGTTCGTTCGGTATTGAGTCGACGTCGCAGCCGGAGCGGCGCAGCGCCTTCATCGTCTGCACCAGCAGCACACCGGCGGTTTTCGGATTGGCCGGAGTTTCCGATACCGTTCTGTCGAACGCCTCGGCGCGGGGCGATATCATCAGGACTTCTATCACGTCTTCGGGCAGTCCGAATTGCCGGTATCGCCCGGCGCGTTCCCAGGGCGGTTCGGGCATTGCGGCGCGGATATTTTCCACGCGTTCGCGCTTGATGCCGGACGGCGGGGAGTCGGTGTCCGGGTACATCCTGTTCGGGCCGGGCAGGGTTCGCTCGAAATCGGTCGTGCCGTCGCGCATGGCCTGGCGCGTTTCGTTGGGCACGCCCACGGTGGCGTCCACGGCGCGCAGGCGGATTTCCTCCACGGCGGTCCTGGTGTCGGCATCGTCCCCCCATGTCACGAACACCGCGTCGGGCACCTGGGCGTTGAGCCGTTTGCGCAGCGCGGCCAGTTCGTTTTCCCAGCCGGCATATTGGGGAAACGCGTCGGAGTGGAAGAAGTTGGGCAGTTTGTCCAGACACGCTATCACACGCAAGCGACCCTGGAATTCGCGTTCGAACGCCACGCCTTCCCAGACGGGGTGTTTCAGTATTCCGGCGAAACCCTTCAGGCACAGGCCGCGCAGCGTCATGCCTTCCGCCGCGGCCTTGCGCAGCACGGGGTTTTGCGACCTGCGGAACAGGTCCGTCACCACGTCCGTGCGCGAGACGAGCGTATCCTTTGCGATGCCGCGCGCGTGCAGTTCGCTGCGTATGTCCAGCAGGACTTTCTGCCGGACCGCCTCGTTGTGTACCAGCAGCGGAACGCGCGGTATGCGCGGCACTCCCTTGATTTCCACGCGGGTGCCGCCCGTAATGCTCACGTTCACGTCCTGCCGCACGCTGCCGATGCCCCGGCGGACCTTGCCGGTTATGCGCGTGACCTTGTGTATCAGCCACAGCATGTCCGCCACTTCCTGCGGGGTGTGCAGGTCGGGGTGGGTGACGACCTCTATCAGCGGCATGCCCAGGCGGTCTGTGTTGAAATATATATCGTGACCGTTGTCGCGGATTTCGCGGCAGGAGTCTTCTTCGTAGCCCAGTTGGATGATTCCGACCCTCTTGTCGCCCAGCGGCACCCAGCCTTCAACGCCCACGATGCCGGTGCGCTGGAATCCCGTGGGGATGCTGCCGTCCAGGTATTGCTTGCGGATGATGTGAAATTCGTTGACTATCTGGCAGTTTAGCAGCAACGCTATCTCGATGGCGATATCCAGGCCATGCTGGTTGACCGGGAAGGGCGGAGTGTCGTCCATTTCGTAGGTGCAGACGGTTTCGTCGTTTATGAGGTAGTGGACGTTCTTTTTGGTCTTGAACTCCATCAGGGCGGTGCCGTCGTACTCGCCGAGTTCCGACAGGGTGGGGCGCATGTGGCGGACGATTTCCGCGTCGAAATCCCTGGTATAACGGCCGGCGGGGCAGTTGCAGAACATCTTCTTTTCGGTGTAAATCTGCTGGTGTACTTCCACGCCTGCCTTCAGCCCGAGCGCCTTGTAATCGATATTGTTCATATTTTCTTTGCCAGACGGTTTATTTGAGGCTGTTGCATCATGCGAAAAACTTACTATAATACGTGTTTCCAGTGTCAAGTCAAAGAAATTGGAGAGCGGACGTGTCCGAAGATCCACTGAAAGGCTACCGGGGCATTACCCGAAAAGTGCTGGAAAAGCACGGCGTGCGCGTGTGGAGCGACGTAACGCTGACCAGCGGCGAAGGTGAATTCAAGGGCATCATACTGCCGCGTTCGGAAACCGCGGATGACAGGCATGTAGTGCTCAAACTCGCCTCCGGCTACAATGTGGGCATAGCCGCCGACACGATCACCAACATCGTCGAAACCGGCCACAAGGAAGGCCACTACAAGATACCCGAGTCGGAATTCCCCATCGATCCCGCCAAGCCCAGCGTAACCCTGCTGGGCACGGGCGGCACAATCGCCAGCCGCCTGGACTACCGCACCGGCGCGGTAATCCCGGCATTCAGCCCGGGCGAACTGTACGGCGCCGTGCCGGAACTGGCCGATATCTGCAACCTGAACACCATAAAACTTTTCGGCGTTTTCAGCGAAAACATGGGGCCCGAGCAGTACATTTCCCTGGCGGAGAATATAAAGAAAGAAATCGAAAAGGGCGTCGACGGCGTAGTAATAGGCCACGGCACCGACACCATGCACCACACCGGCGCCATCCTGTCGTTCATGGTGCAGGATTCACCGGTACCGATAGTACTGGTGGGGTCGCAGAGGTCCAGCGACCGGCCCTCCAGCGACGCCGCGCTGAACCTGATTAACGCCACCCGCACCGCCGCGCTCAGCGACGTGGCGGAAGTGAGCGTGTGCATGTTCGGGTCCACCAGCGACGATTACTGCCTGCTGCACCGCGGCACGCGCGTGCGCAAGATGCACTCTTCATACCGCAACACGTTCCGCACCATAGGCGACGTGCCGCTGATGGTCGTCACCCCCACGGAATTCCGCCCGCTGCGCCACGACTACAAGCGCCGCCGCAAGGACAGGAACGTGAAGATAAACACCGCCTTCGAGGAAAAGGTAACAATCCTCTACTACTACCCCAACATGAACCCCGATATCGTCGAAGCCGTGGTGGAAAAAGGCTACAAGGGCATCGTGATAGCCGGCACCGGCCTGGGCCACGTCAACCGCCCGCTCTACAAGCCGCTGGGAAAGGCGATAAAGGCCGGGGTACACGTGGTCATGACCGTGCAGACGCTGTGGGGATACGTGCAGATGTTCGTCTACGAGACCGGGCGCGAACTGCTGGATATCGGCATTACACCGTGCGCCAATATGCTGCCGGAAGTCGCGTGCATGAAATTGTCGTGGGTGCTCGGCCAGACCGACGACCCGCGGGAAGTCAGCGACCTCATGCTCAAACCCGTCGCCGGCGAGATAACCGAGAAGGAACCCCACAACGGCTACCTGATACTCCAGGGCGGCCTGCCCGAGGTCGAGGCCTACATCCGCGCGAACCTGAAGTAAGAGACTTGCCAACCACAGAGGCCACGGAGAACACAGAGCAGATATTCATTTATTTTATTTGCCACGGATGGCCACAGATGGCCGCAGATGAACACGATGCAAGGTAAACATCTGACACGCTCTATTTACACCAGTAACTTG
>JAUXGI010000182.1 GCA_030622295.1 Planctomycetota bacterium | reverse complement strand
GTCGCCTTCGAGCACGGCGAAACGTATTTTGCCCTCCAGCCGCTTGGCCGAGTTCTCCAGCAGCGTCGTTTTGCCGCAGCCGGGCGAGCCGATAATGTTTATCATTTTCAAGTTTTTCTCTTTGAGCAGTTCCCGCGTCCGCACGGCCCACTTTTCGTTTTCGCCCATCAGGTCACGGTAAACCTTGATGTTTATCTTACTCATCAGACTCAATCTCCAGTTTGTCGAGATAAAGTTCCATTCCCTTTGTCAGTTCGACGGCGGTTGAGCCGCAGTTTCCGCATTGAAAGAACACGTCCTCTATTTCCCCGGTCCAGCCGCATTTTTTGCACGTGGCGACCGCCGGGATATTGATGATTTCCAGCGCGGAGCCTTTTGCCGGGGTGTCCCTCGTTATCACTTCGTAGGCCGTTTGCAGGATGTCCGGCACTATCTGGCGCAGGCCGCCGACGACCACGCGCGCCTTTATAAGCCTGAAGGGGCGCGGCGCTTCGACCTTGTCCATCTCGGCCGTGATTGCATCGACCAGTGCCTGGCATATGGAGTATTCGTGCATCGTATTGCTCTTTGAAGATCCGCAAGGTGCATGCGGTCCGACCCAAACCACCAGCAATTCTTTAATGCTCCCGTTTGCCCGGCCATGCGCCCTTGCAATAGAATCTTCAATATCAGCGGAACTCCGCGGCGATCATCTCAACGTATTCGTCCATCCTGTCGGCGAGCGCGGCGGAGAGGGCTTCACCCATGGACAGGTCTTCCGGCTGGATGCCGAAGATGACCACCTCGTCGGGACATTCGCCGAGTCTGCGCGACAGTTCGATGAACTGCATCAGGTCGCCTTCGTGGAGCGACATGCGGGGCAGTTTTTTTTCCGAGCGTACGTCGTCGGGCGTGAATCGACGGATTGTGCCGGGGTCTTTATCCATGAAGGCGCAGTCTATGAAAACCGCCTTTTTTCGCCCTGCGATGGCGTGCAGTATTCTGGCGCCGGCGGTGCCCAGGTCGAAGAAATCAACCCCCGGCCCGCATTGGCCGAGGGTTGATAGGTTTCTCACCAGATGTACTCCGACACCTTCGTCGGACAGCAGCGGGTTGCCCAGCCCGATGACCACAATATCGTTCATGTTTTTAGGGAGCATGTAAGAATCCTGGATTTTCAAATCGTCTCCAAGTTCCGCGAGGGGACAGTCAACAATCTATCCGCCTCAGGCGGACTCGCGCGGCTCGCGAGGTTCCGTAATTGTGACAGTCCCCGTCGCTCACTTTCCAAGATTATTACATGCACCCATGTTTTTATACGAATTTGACATCCAGGTAGTGGGCGGAACAGGAGATGCACGGGTCGTAAGAACGAACGTTCATCTCAAGCAGCAGCCTGAGTTCGTCCTGTCCGCGGTCCATGTATTTTGGTACCAGGGCCTCGAAGTCTTTCTGGATGTTCGCGTGGTTCTGGTTTGTCGGGATGCAGCAGTTGGCCTCGACGCAATTCCCCTTTTCGTCGATGGTGTATTTGTGGAAGAGGATGCCGCGCGGCGCTTCGACGCAGCCGACGCCCGTGCCCGCTTTCACCGTTACGTCCGGTTTTTCGGGCTTCAGGCCCGCGGACAGCAGTTCATCCAGCAATTTCAGGGCGTGTTCGCACACCTGTACGCACTCGATTACCTGTGCCACATTGTTCATGTACGGATTGCAACAGCCCTTTTCCAGGCCCAGTTTGTTTGCGGTCGCTGCGGCCAGCGGCAGCAGTTGTTCGGCGTTGTTGTTGAAGCGCGCCAGCGCACCCACGGCGTAGGAGTCGCGATGCCACCTGGCGAACTTGGCGGTCGACTGCGGCGAGACGTATTCGTTCGCGACCCTTTCAAACTCCTGCACGGGGACCTTCTCGTCCGTGTCCGTGCTGACGATATCGCCGTCGTAGAAGGAGTAATACTCCGGGCAGGAGAGCGAGATGTATTCGGTCGGCCTGTCGAAGTCGGGCAGTTTGTCCGCCACGCTCAGGATGACCCCTGCCAGGGCCTTGTGGTCCGGGACGGTTGTTTCTTCGATGGTCTTTTTTAACTCCCGCAGGTCGTTTTCGTTGAATGGAGTCAGGTGTCCGCCGGGGACGATGGTGACGGGGTGGGTGGTTCTGCCGCCGAGCAGGTCCGACCATTCGTTGGCGACTCTGTGTATTCTGATGATGGTCTTTACGACATCCGGGTGCGAGGCGACCAGGGGCACGACGGACTTCACGCCCAGGAGGTCGGGCGCGACGAGGTAGCCCACGTGCAGGCTGTGGCTCTGCAACTGTTCGGCGAAGTGCGTGAGCAGGCGCAGTTTGTGCGTCTGTTCCGATGTTTGTATTCCCATGGCGTCCTCGGTGGCCTTGACCGAGGTCAGAGAGTGGGATATTGAACAGATGCCGCAGATACGGCTTGTGATAGTCTGCAGGTCCATCCAGGACCTGCCGCGTACCATCGCCTCGAAGAATCGAGGCGCTTCGGGCACCTGCCATTCTATCTTTTGTATGGCGCCGCTGTCCGCCTTGATGACTATATTGCCGTGACCTTCGACGCGCGTCATGTGGTGAACGTTAATATCTATCGCCTGGCTCATATTGTCTGCTCCTGTTTGCCGCCGAAGAGGACCATTTTCTGCTTCAGGTCCTCGATGGTTTTTCCGTATTTTTCCATGATGTCCTTCGCGGCGTTGACGTTCGGATCGTCCACGTAGCCGCGGCATCCGTAGCACCAGAATCCCGCTGAAGGACAGGGTGCGTTACAGCCCGCCCGGGTTATCGGCCCGAGGCAGATTTCGCCGTATTCGAAGCGACATGCGTTTTCCCGTTTTTTGCATTCCACGCACACGGGGTAGTCGGGTATTACGGGTTCCTTGCCCAGTGCGAGGCAGCGGACGACGTATTTGAACTCTTCCCTGTTGATGGGACATCCGGCGATGTTGTTACCCACCTTGACTACCCCGCCGACCGACTTGGTCACTGCGGTGTTCAGGTGCGGCATGTCGGCCGCTTCGCCGTAGACCCACCTTTTCACATCGTCGAGGTCGAAGTTGTTTTTCAGTTTGTTTATCCCGCCCGTTGTGGCGCACGAGCCGATGGCCACGAGGATTTTGGCCCGTTCGCGAATCTCCTTGACGCGCTCCTCGTCCTGGGGACGTGTTATGGAGCCTTCGACCATGGCGATGTCGTATTCGTCGCTGGACTCGGTCATCGCTTCGCGCCACTCCACCGGCTCCACCAGCGAGATGAGGTCCACTATCTCCTCCTCCAGGTTGACTATCTGCAACTGGCAGCCTTCGCAGCAGGCGAAATCGAAAATCGCGACTCTTGGCTTGCTCATCTAATGGCCTCCCGCACGTCGATTATGTCGGAGAATTTGAACACAGGCCCGTCCTGGCAAACGTAATACCGGTTTATCTGGCAGTGGCCGCACTTGCCGACGCCGCACTTCATGTGGCGCTCCAGCGACATGTAAGTGTTCTCGGGCGGCACTCCCAGTTCCTTCAGTTCGAGCAGTACGAATTTGTACATGACCGGCGGTCCGCATATCAGGGCGATTGTGTTCTTCGGGTCGGCGATCTTCAGTGCGGGCATCAGTTCTCCCGACACCTCTTTGCCGACCTGCATGGCGCTCTTGGAATCGAGCGCCGGCTCCTGCATCAGAGAGGTGATAACGCCGGTCTTGCCCTGCCAGGACTCGTCGCCCGCGTCAACCGTCTCGTCGAACGTCACGTCCTCGCGGGCTCTCCAGTCGGCCAGTTCCCTCACGAAGAGCCTCTCGGCAGGGGACTTGCAACCGAACAGGATGCTGACGTCGCCGTAATCTTCGCGGTTGTCCAGGACATAGTTGATGGCGGAGCGCAGTGGAACCAGCCCGATACCGCCGGCGATGAACAGAACGTCCTTTCCCTTCATCACTGTATCCACGGGGAAGTGCGTGCCGAACGGCCCGCGAATTCCGACCTTGTCTCCGGTTTGCAGTTTGTGCAGATGGTTGGTCACGTTGCCCATTCTTCGGACGCCCATC
>JAUXGI010000081.1 GCA_030622295.1 Planctomycetota bacterium | reverse complement strand
TGGCGTGTCGGATGGTGAGGGCAAAAAGAAAGCGGGCGGTGTGTCTATATTATGACACAACCGCCCGCTGTGGTTTCTCCGTCCATACGGACGCGCAAGCGCACGCGAACCTCCATACACTTCTTTCCGCCTGAGGCGGACAAGTCCCGGCAAGTATCACCGTCTCCCCGTTAAATTGACTATTCGCAAACAACGTCACTTCCCAAGTATATATAGTATATCCCACAAAAAGGGGGTTGTCAAGGGAAAAAGCGGCAAAGGGAGCATGTGAGAATTCTGAATTTTCACATCGTCTCCAAGTTCCGCGAGGGGACAGTCAACAAATAATTTGTGACAGCCCCCATCCGCACCGGTTTCTCAACATTTACATCGGACGGACTAGTTCCTCCATTTCCGAGGAGCCGCCAGGGTGATATAACCGTCGCCGGGCCGTCCTGCATCGTCCTTAATGTCCTTGTAACCGGGGACGCCGTGAGGCAAGACAGCCCGGCCGGCAACGACCACCACGAAGTCAATCCCGCCGTCCCTCAACGATTCCGCGGCAAGCGCAACTTCTACCCTGAGTATATCCGCCGCTACGACATTTGGCGGGGTCAGGGAAAAAACTTTCAACAAACGCGCATTTCTCACAAGGCTCGGGGCGGCCCTCGGCCGCTTTTTTCCTTCCGGCCTGCATCACTTCGGGGACAGTATCCGAGGACAGTGAGCGTGGAAATAAAAGACCGGGCAAGGCCCGGCGGCCCTCGGCCGCTCTTATACTTTTCCTCCTGCGTAGTTTCAGGGTTGACCCCGAGAACACGAACGGCAAAAGTACAAAGACCCCGCGAAGCGGGGCGGGCAATGCCCGCCCCGTCGCTACTCAAACAGGTCCCACTCGCTCAATCGGCCGGAAAGGATGAGGCTCTTGTTGAGTTGCAGCAGGAACAGGATGTATGCGCCTGCCATGTTCAGGGCGAAGTTGGCGCAGGCGTGGGCGGGACTGTAATCGCCGTGCTTCGGCGGTTTGCTCTCCGTTTCGGCGCTTATCATCTGCCTGGCGTCCCAAAGGCTCTGCGCCACCGTCCAGCCGCCCGCAAGCGCCTGCCTGGGGAACCCCCTCAGTGTCTCGGCCTTTGCAAGCAGTTCTCGCAAGGCCATCTGGTGTACCTTGCCGGAGTCCCTGTAACGACAAAGCAGTTCCATGAGCGTGCAGGCGAGGGCCGCTTCGGCATATTGTACGGCCTGGTCGTAGTTCGCGTCTTTGCCGCTGATTGCCTCAATGGCGCGCTCAAAAGCCCACAGCGCCTCCTCGAATCCCACCGCGAGGAGCAGGCTGTAGACCCTGCGAATTATCCTGGCGTCAAAATACCGCGAGTCGCGCCGCATCATCACTTTCCCGACCACACTGTAGCCCAGGTTGTATTTATGGAACAAATCGTTTATGGCCGCGGCGAGTTCCTGCGTACGTTCAACGCCTTGTTCGGCACCCCAGGAATCGTGGTAGACCCGGATGAACTGCTCGATGAGGTCCAGGACATAGACAGACGGCGCTGAGTCAATGTAATGCTTGACGCCGGCCTCGGGGGGTTCAAGATGCCCGAAGTGCTTCGCTCTTTTTTCGGGTGGCAGCGAATGCACCAGGGCTTCTGCGAGTGCGGGTGACGAGGCCTGCTCCACGAGCGCCGCAAGTTCGTTCCGAAAGGCCTGCGGGAACTTGAAATAAATGAAGCACGGGCGGTTCTCGTACTTTCTTTGTGAAAATAATTCAGTGCTCATGACTGCCTCCTGTTCATTTCCCGGCAAAATCGGCTTCCGCATGTTCATGATACATCCGTCATGGTCGCGTTTCAAGGCTTGGAAGATGCCCGGGACGCGCCTTTGCGGGCGAAGAGCGCGCGCGTGATTGTCTTCAGTTCCGCAATCCTGAGAATCCATGCCAGGAGCAGGAACACGGCTATCGACGCCGCCAGTGGAGCGAACACACTTGCCAGTTGCCCGGTCTTGCGGGCGCTTTCCGGAATGAGATAAAGCATTAGCACACAAACCGCGCCCATGCCTCCCACAGCGGCGAGCAGGCGCATGCCGAAAGCCGGTAAGTCGCCGCCCCATACGCGAATGCCCCGCCTGTCAAGCATGTAAAGCAGCGCGCCCAGGTTGACCGCCCCGGTGACCGTTGTTGCCAGCGCCAGTCCCGCCGCGTCCATCGGACCGATGAGCAGAAGGTTCAAGACCAGGTTCAAAAACACCGTACCGATTGCTATCTTCGTTGGGGTCTTCGTATCGTGCAGAGAGTAAAACACCCGCACGACTATTTGCATGCAGCAGAATATCCAGACCCCCGCCGCGTAGAATACCAGCACCGTCGCAGCGCGAGAGGCGGCATCCGCGGCGAACCTGCCGTGCTCGAAGAACAGCCGGATGACAGGTCTCGCGAGCAGCGCCAATCCCAGCGACGCCGGCAGCGAGACGAACAGCGTCAGACGCAGCGCCTCCGATGCCGTGCTCTTTACCTTCCCTGTCTCGTTGCGCGCGGCGTACTGCGACAGGATGGGAAAGACCGCCGTGGCCATTGCGATGCCGATGAGCGCCAGCGGGAACTGCATCAGGCGGTTGCCGTAGAACAACACGGAGTTGGCGCCCACGCTGCCAATCGTCCGCGCAATCAGGCTGTCGAAGAACACATTTATCGGCATCGGCGCCAGGCCGATGAGCAGCGGCGCCAGGAGCGCGAGGATTCTCTTAAGCCCGGGATGCTTGAAATCGAGGGCGGGGCGCAGGCGCACCCCCTGGCGCAGCATGGCCGGTACCTGTATTGCAACCTGCGCGAATCCTCCCAACAGGACCATCACTGCGAGCAGCGTCACCTTCTCCGCCAGTGTGCGCCCGAAAAGCGGCGCGATTACAAATATGCCGGCAAGCCAGAAGATGTTCAGGACAATCGGCGCCAGCGCGGGTGTGGTGAAATGTGTCAGTGAGTTCAGCAGACCCGTCGCCAGCGCAACAAAACAGATAAGCAAGAGGTAGGGGAAAAGTATCCGAATAAGCGAAAACTGCAGGCCGAGGTCCGCTCCGCTGTGAGCGGATAAAATGCTCTCAAGAGGAAAGGAAAGACCGATGCCCAGGATTGCTATGCCGGCCAGGAGGAGGACAAGGCAGGTGGCGACGACGTTGAACAGGCGCCACGCCTCTTCCTTTGTCTTGTTGACCAGGTATTCGGAGAAGACCGGCACGAACGCGGCGCTCAGCGCGCCCTCGCCGAACAGCCGCCGGAAGAGATTCGGCAGCATCCATGCGAACACGAAGGCGTCCCACTCCGGCCCTGCGCCGAACAGCCCGGCCCCGCCGATATCGCGCGCCAGCCCCAGCACGCGGCTGCCCAGCGTCAGCACGCCGATAAGCACGGCCCACTTAATCAGCCTCCCGACTATTGATGAACCTTCTTTCTCTCCGTCCAACTCTTTCACCCTTTGCAAAGGAACTCCCGTCGGGCCTCACATAGAAAGAGAGAGATGGCCAACGCCATCTCCACCAAGATAATGAAATTCACGCCCGACGTGACCGGCCGGCCGGCGTCCTCTCTCTGAGAAGGCTCAATTAATGCGGATGATGCGGCCGGTTATCGTGTCGCCCAACTCCAGGATGCCGTACGAGCGGTACGGCGCGAAGCGACGGTCTGTGGGACTGCCGGGATTGAACATCAGCACGTCGCCGAGCATCTTGTTGAAAGGCTGGTGTGAATGGCCGAAGACTATGCAATCGACCCCGCTGAAACTTTTTGCAACGCGCTCGTGGAGGCCCTTCGGCCTGCCGCGCCCGTGCGTCAGGCCTATGCGAAAACCGGCGACCTCGACTGTAACCGCCTCGGGCAGACTGCGCGTGCGCCCGTAGTGGTCCATGTTGCCGCGAACGACGCGGACTTCCGCCAGTCCCGACAGTTCGTCGATTACAATCATATCCAGGATGTCGCCCGCGTGCAGTATCATATCCACGTCGCTGAACGCGCGAAACACCTCGACCGGGATGGACGGGGAGGCCTCCGGTATGTGAGTGTCCGATATTACGCCGATTTTCATGTGACGACCTGCCTGTTGTCTTGACGGGCAACCGGGTTGCTGCACAGCGGGAGCGTCAGGCTATTTCGTCTTCTCTTGGGTTTTGGTGTCGGATTTCTTTTTGAAAGCCGTCTTCCATTTCAGGATTTGCCCGGATATGTCGAAATACTCGAAACAGTGCGGACAGATATCTTCTTTCTCTGTGAACTTCTCCGGAATGACCACGATCTTGCCGCAGTGCGGACATGTCAACTTCATCGCGTATCTCGTACCTCGCGTGGGCACAAAAATGGAGCGGGTGAAGGGATTCGAACCCTCAACTTCAACCTTGGGAAGGTTGCACTCTACCATTGAGTTACACCCGCTCTTTTCGATGGAATATTGTAAGCCCTCCACCCGTCCTGTCAACCTTTTTCAACATCCGCGGGCAGGGCGGGCCTTGCCCGCTCTTTTACTTTTTATGCCTTTTGACCTCGGCGGCCGCTCCCGAAGTCATGCGGGCCGCCCCACTTCGTGGGGTCTTTTCCTCTCGCGCTTGCTCTTCTCGGACGTTATTTCTGAGGTTATGCAAACCGAATCCGCCTCAGGCGGATTGCCTGTTGCCCGTTGCCCGTTGCCTGTTGCCGTTTCGGGGGTCTGACTCCCCGAGCTGAGATGTACCCGTCAGGGACGGATTCCTGGAGTCATTCCTGCGTGTGGATGTCCAGGCTGATGTCAAGGACAGGTGCGGAATGCGTGAGCGCGCCGACGGAGATGCGATGGACGCCGGTCCCGGCGATTTGGCGGACGGTGTCCAGGTTCACGTTGCCGGAGGCCTCGAATATCACCTCTCCTTTTGCGGCCTTGCCCATCTCGACAGCGCGGCGCATCTCCTCGTTGCCCATGTTGTCGAGCAGAATCATGGCAGCGCCGGCGGCTATGCATTCACGCACATCTTCCAGCGTGCGCGCCTCTATCTGCACCACCATGCCGTTCCCGGCTTTGTCCTGAAACTTCGCCAGTATCTGCGCGATGCTCATTCCGGCCTTTTTGGCGACCTCGATGTGATTGTCCTTGATGAGAACGGCGTCGTAGAGTCCCATGCGGTGATTCGTGCCTCCGCCGCAGGCCACCGCGTGCTTCTCCAGTTTGCGCCAGCCGGGGGTCGTCTTGCGCGTGTCGCATATCGCCGCGTCGAAACCCGCGACCGTGTCCACGAACTTGCGCGTCAATGTCGCGATGCCGGACAGGCGCTGTATGAAATTCAGCGCGGTTCGCTCCGCCTTCAGGATTGGGGCCGCCGCTCCGGACAATTCCGCCAGCAGGGTGCCGGGAGTGACTGCGTCGCCGTCCCTGACGTTCGCTTTGAAATCCAGGGATGAATCCAGTGTCAGGAACACCTCTTTCGCAACGTCAATGCCGCAGATGACGCCCTCCTGCTTTGCCGGCATTACAGCCCGGGCGCTCCGGCTCGGCGGCACCAGCGCGTCGGTCGTTATGTCGCCAAAGCCGATGTCCTCCTCCAGCGCGAGGAGCACCTGCATCTTCAGGTCGTCGATTTTGAACTGAGGCAGATTCTGCATGGGGTCACAAGCACGGGAAACGGCAAACGGAAACAAAGGGGGCCGACCCCTTTTGTTTCCGCTTACAGAATACCATGCCCCCGTTCGCACTGCAAGCCTGTGATACTTCCATCGAGGGGCCGCGCGTTGACCCGAAGCGCTCGCGCAGGTATAATTGGTTCCTGTTGCACACTCGGGGAGTCAGACCCTTTCCCGGCCGCCCTCGGCGGCTCCTTTACTTCCGTCCTGCGTGGCTTTACAGGCGACCCCCCAAAGTCAGGACGAGCGAGGGGAAAAGGCCCCGCAAGGCGGGGCGTTTGACCCCCTCGATCTCCTCGCGCCGTGGGGCGCTGTTTTTTTCGGACACTGGTTCAGATATGGTCAAAGCGGTTGCACTTTTT